>NZ_JASFZF010000001.1:0-54101 GCF_046055765.1 Lutibacter sp.
ATGACGTTTCTTTTGATGAGATTGCCACAGTCGTACCTCCTTCGCAATGACGTTTCTTTTGATGAGATTGCCACAGTCGTACCTCCTTCGCAATGACGTGGTAATCTCATGAATTAAAGCCGTATTTTTCTAAAAATCTTAGTGCAAAACGAGTTACAGATTGCTTCATTCCACTGCGTTACATTCGCAATGACGTCATTACGAGGAGCGATAGTGACGTGGTAATCTGTAACTTTGGTAGTTCCAATTATGAGATTGCTTCGTTATACTCGCAATGACGAAAAAAAGAAATACTATCTTTATAAACCTTTTAGATAAAAAAATGATTAAAAGAACTATGAAACAATGCTGTTTCCTATTCTTACTACTATTATTTTCAGTAAATATGAATAGTCAAACCTATGTAAAGGTAAATGCATTAACAACCTTGCTCACTATTCCAAATATTGGCATAGAAACAAGTATTGGGGAAAAAGCAACGTTTCAGTTTGATATTACAGCTTCTTTTTGGCAATCATTTGGTGGAAAACCTATGGAGTTTTATATATTTATTCCGGAATACCGATATCATTTTAAAGAGAAATTTAATAGCTTTTATGTTGGAGCACATATTGGATTTACGCTTTTTAATTTTCAAAAATGGAATTACTTAAATACCAATTTGTATGAGAAAGGATTGGGATATGTGATGGGTGTAACTTTAGGATATCAAAAAAAAATAGCAAATCGTATATTGCTTGATATCTTTTTAGGGGGTGGTCATAGTCAGGGATTTTATAAAGGCTATTATATTGGAACAAATAAGCGCTATGATAATGCCAAAAATTATAACAAAAGTGGAGAGTGGTTACCCTATAGGGGCGGAGTGATGGTTTCTTTTCAATTAAATTAATAGGAATGGAGTTTTCTGTATAGATTTTATAATGTCTAAAGAACTCTAGCACTTCATCGTATTCACATTGTCATGCTGAGCTGAGCCTGTCCTGAGCTTTTGCCGAAGGGTCGAAGCACTTCATCCAATTCCACATTGATTTTTATTTTTTTCGTCTTCATCTTCAATTTCTTAAAAAACAAAAAAAACACTAAATTTGGACAATACTAAAAACACCTCTCAATGAAAAAGAAAATTTGGTTGTCTTCACCACATCTGGGAGGAACTGAGCAAAAATATGTACAAGAGGCTTTTGATACGAATTGGATTGCACCTATAGGACCTAATGTGAATGAATTTGAAAATTCATTACAAACCTATGTAGGTGAGCAAAAACACATTGCAGCTTTAAGTTCTGGTACAGCGGCTTTGCACTTGGCATTATTATTAGCAGGAGTAGGCAAAGGAGATGAAGTGTTATGCCAAAGTTTTACGTTCTCAGCTTCAGCAAACCCCATTGTATATCAAGGTGCTACACCTATTTTTATTGATAGTGAACAGGAAACATGGAATATGTGTCCTACGTTGTTAGAAAAAGCTATTAAAGACAGGATTGCGAAAGGAAAAAAACCAAAAGCCATCCTTGCAGTACATTTATATGGAATGCCGTACAATGTTAAAAAAATTCATGAAATAAGTGAAACGTATGGGATTCCTGTAATTGAAGATAGTGCAGAAGCGTTAGGAAGTAACGTACAAGGACAAAAATGTGGCACATTTGGAAGCTTTGGAATACTTTCATTTAATGGAAATAAAATAATTACCACCTCAGGAGGTGGAGCATTGATATGTACTACAACAGATGAAAAAGCGCACGCTATTTTTTTGGCAACACAGGCTTGTGATAATGCGCCCCATTATCAGCATTCGCAAATAGGGTACAATTATAGAATGAGCAATGTACTGGCGGGTATTGGACGCGGGCAACTGGAAGTATTAGAAGAAAGAGTACTTGCAAGAAAGGCGAATTTTGAATTCTATAAAAAAGAACTTGCTGAACTTTCGGAGCTTCAATTTTTAGATGCACCTATGGGCTATAATTCTAATAGATGGTTGACATGCATCATTACCAAATCGTATGAAATTCGTGAAAAAATAAGGAGACATTTAGCACATGAATTTATTGAAACACGCCCATTGTGGAAACCCATGCACCAACAACCAATATTTAAACAGTACCCAGCCTATGTGAATGGAGTATCAGATGATTTATTTGAGCGTGGCTTGTGTTTACCTAGCGGTTCTAATTTAACACCATTAGAATTACTACGTGTTGTTACCGCTATAAAAACAGCAATACTACATTGATAGTTTAAAAGTGGACTATTGATTTTTTTATTTTTGTGTTAGCGGTAGATTCAGAGGAAAAGTGAAACGATAAGAAATTTTATTTAAATATAAATAAATGCCGTACATTTGCTAAAAAATAACCATTGTCCTATTTAAACCCCAATAATTAATGGTTGCCAAAGCTATGAAAATAATTATCAATGAGGATTACTTATAAAAGGAAGCTTCTTTTTGTATGATAGCTCTAACATTGCTGAGAATTATATAGAATTATAGGGGTTCTAAAAGTTTACGGGATGTTACACAAAATATTAAAACTTGTTCGACTATATAATGCACCTAGATGGGTTATATTTGCTATTGATATCTATATCATAACAAATACATTTATTCTTGCCTACCTTATTCGTTTTAATTTTCAGTTAAATTTTAATATAACTCAGTTAAAGGTACAATTACCTATTGTAATTTTAGTTGCGTGTTTAAGTTTTATATTGGTTGGCTCTTATAAAGGAATTATTAGACATACGGGCCTTAAAGATGCTGTTAATATTACCTTGGCAAATGCAATTATAGCAGCACTTCTTGTAAGTGTAGTACTCTTGAACCGTAGTATTAATATAACTTCAAGTTTTACAATTCCAATATCAATTATAGTCATTCATTTTTTATTAAATATAGTTACTTTAATTGTAAGTAGATACTTGTTCAAAGCACTCTATAACTTTTTAATTTTAGAGCGTAAGGAAACGAAAAGGGTATTGATTTACGGAGCTGGAAAATCAGGCTTAATAACCTATGCGGTGTTAAGAGATGATAGCGCTTTTAATATTCAAATAATAGGATTTATAGATGATAACAAGTCAAAAATAGGTAAAACAATAAATGGGCTAAAGGTATATGGATTTAAGGAACTTAATAAAAAATTTATAGCGATTAAAAAAGTAGATGAGGTTATAATTTCTATTCAAAAACTAAGCCAAAAACGTTTAATTGAGGTTACAACGTATTTAAGTAAGCTATCTATAACTGTAAAAATTGTACCGCCTCTAAAATATTGGATTGATAAAGAGCTAAAGCCATATCAAATTAAGCCAATGAATGTAGAGGATTTATTAAGGAGAGCACCCATTCAACTGCATAATTTAGCCTTAAAAGAAGATCTTGAAGGTTGTGTTGTTTTAATAACTGGGGCTGCAGGATCTATAGGGAGTGAAATTGCACGACAAACTGCAAATTATAAGTGCAAGCAACTAATTTTAATTGATCAGGCAGAATCTGAATTGTACAATTTACAACAGTTTTTTAAGAATAATAAGTATAGTAATATTATTTTTATTGTAGCAGATGTTAGGAATTACAAGCGAATGGATTTAATTTTTAAGCAATACCAACCAACAATAGTGTATCATGCGGCAGCCTATAAACATGTGCCTTTTATGGAAGAAAATCCATACGAGTCGGTAAGTGTGAATATATCGGGAACTAAAAATATAGCCGATTTAGCATTGAAACATCAAGCGAGGAAATTTGTAATGATTTCAACGGATAAAGCAGTAAACCCTACAAATGTAATGGGGGCAACTAAGCGAATAGCTGAAATGTATATGAGCTGTTTAAATAAAAAAGGTCATACAAAATTTATTACTACACGTTTTGGAAATGTATTAGGTTCTAATGGTTCTGTAATTCCACTATTTAAAGAGCAGATTAAAAAAGGAGGACCACTTACAGTTACCCATAAAGAAATTACAAGATATTTTATGACCATTCCTGAAGCTTGCCAATTAGTATTAGAAGCGGGGACGATGGGTAAAGGAGGTGAAATTTTTATATTTGACATGGGCGAGTCTATCAAAATTTACGATTTGGCATTGAATATGATTCACTTATCAGGGTTAAAATATCCCGATGATATTGGGATTCAAATAACGGGGTTACGCCCTGGAGAAAAAATTTATGAAGAGTTGTTAGGAGATCGTGAAAAAACCTTACCAACGCATCATCAAAAAATTATGA
This sequence comes from Lutibacter sp., assembly GCF_046055765.1. Lineage (GTDB taxonomy): Bacteria > Bacteroidota > Bacteroidia > Flavobacteriales > Flavobacteriaceae > Lutibacter. The sequence continues at coordinate 4,241 of NZ_JASFZF010000001.1, forward strand.
TTTCTAAAATTGGCAAAAGAGAAGGAGAAAAAGAAGTATGCGATAAAATTAAAGAATTATGCACGTTAAATGAAGAGTTAGATTTTGAAAATACGGTGTTAAAAATAAAAGAAATTGTACCTGAATTTATTTCTAACAATTCAAAATTTGAAGTGTTAGATAAGTTCTTACAAAAAAGAAATACTTATATAAAAAAGAACGAACGCATAAGTGCTGAAATGAAGGGGGTTATAAGAACAGTATTGGATTAAGAATTACTAATTTTTATAGCTTGAAATTTTAAAAGAAATGGCATGAAAATTAAATGGATTAAAGTAGTAAATGCACAAAATTTTGTAAATTAGACATCAAATTTGAGTAAAGTAATAAAGAAAAACACCCCAAAAATTAAAAGAACTGATGAAAAATAATAGATTTAACTATTTGGTTGTAGTTAGTTTAGCAATACTACTGGTATCGTGCGTTTCTAAACAAAAAATGGTTTATTTTCAAACTATTGAAGGGCAAGAGCTTCAAGAAAGCATTGTAAATTATGAGCCAAAATTCCAGATAGGAGATTTGTTAACAATTAATGTGTCTGCTATAGATGCTGAAGCAGTAATTCCTTTTAATTTATTTGAAAGTACAAGTGTTGGTACTCCAAAACCCATAGCATACTTGGTTGATGCAGATGGAGATATTAACTTTCCAGTAATTGGTAAAATTAAAATTGAAGGCTTAACTTCAAAAGAACTTACTAAAAAACTAAGCACATTAATTGCTGTTTATGTAAAACAACCAATTATAAATAGTAGACTAATAAATTTTAAAGTAACTGTTTTAGGAGAGGTAAAAGTACCAGGGAGCTACGCAGTTCCAAATGAAAGAATATCAATTATTGAGGCCATTGGATTAGCAGGTGATTTAACCATACAAGGAGAAAGAAGCACGGTATTATTGGTGCGTGAACAAGAAGGGAAAAGGACGTTTATCGACTTAGATTTAACCAATAAAAAATTGTTTAATTCGCCCTATTTTTATTTAGCGCAAAATGATGTTATTTATATAGCGCCTAACAAAACAAAAATTAATTCATCAGGAGTAGGAACAAACACAAGTATTTTAATTTCATCCATTTCAGCATTAATTTCGTTGATAGCAATACTTACACGATAAATAACGTTTTATGCAAGAAGAAAATTCTTTAAAATCAATACATTTTGATAACGAAACAATCAATATACGTGAAGAGATTGAAAAATATATATACCATTGGAAATGGTTTGTACTAGGGGTTGTTATCGCATTAACTACTGCTTTTTTATATTTGCGCTATGCACCAAACCAATATGAAGTTGCGACAACCATTTTAATTGATGATAAAGATAATGGAGGTTTGGCATCAGAGTTATCGGCATTTGAAGATTTAGGGCTGCTTGGGAATACAAAAACATCATTAGACAACGAAATTGAATTGTTAAAATCTCGTAGCTTAATAGAACGGGTTGTAAAAGATTTAAGAATAAACGTAACCTATTTTAAACAAGGTAGAGTAATACAGTCTGAAATGTTTAAAAATGGGGTTCCAGTAAAAATTAACTTCCTTGCAAGTGACTCTATTTTTTACACGATTGATACTACATTTAAAATTAAAATAATAACTCTTACAAAGTTTGTAATGTTAGATGTGGATGACCATGAAAAAGGAACTCATGTTTTTGGAGAAAATATCAGATCAGATTTTGGGAATTTAATAGTGACACCTTCATCAATAAACACCAAAAATATAGGTGAAGAAATTATTGTAAAAGTAACACCCTTAAAAAAGGTTGTTGAAAGATATAGAAGTAACATACAAATTCAGCCTGTAAATAAAAATTCGAGTGTTATTAAATTAAGTTTAAAAGATCAGGTTAAAACAAAGGCGCAAACCATATTAAATAATTTAGTAAAACAGTACAATGAAGATGCCGTTGAAGATAAAAGTATAATAGCTAAAAACACCAATAAATTTATCAATCAGCGATTGACTATTATTACAAAAGATTTATCGGATGTTGATAGAGGCGTAGAGGAGTTTAAAGCAAAAAATAAATTAACTGATATTGCAGCAGAAGCAAGTTTAATTCTACAAACCAATACCGAATTAAATAAAAAAATTATTGATTTAACCACCCAATTAAAGTTGGTTGATTATGTGAATGATTATATTTTATTGAATAAAGAAAAGTTAATTCCTGCAAATTTGGGGGTGGCAGATGTTTCTGTAAATGAAAGTACCCTAAAATATAATGAGCTTATTTTAGAACGCAATCGTATTTTAAAAAGTTCTAGTAAGCTAAATCCAGTAATTATAAATTTAGAAGAGCAATTAGTAGGTTTAAGAAACAGCGTTGTACAAAGTATTGTAAATTTAAAATCAACCTTAACTATTTCTTTAAATGAGAGTAAGCAGCAAGAACGACGCTTGTCTTCAAAAATAGCATTGGTTCCAGGGCAAGAGAGAGAGTTTACAGACATTCAGCGCCAACGAACAATAGTGGAATCTATTTATTTGTATTTATTACAAAAAAGAGAAGAAAACGCCATCACTTTAGCCGTAACACTGCCCAATGCAAAAATAATTGACAAAGCTTATGGAAGTGATATACCAGTTGCTCCAAAGCGAAAAATAGTGTATTTAGCAGCCCTTTTATTAGGTGGAATTGTACCGTTTAGTATTATTTATTTAGTGCTTTTATTTGATAACAAGGTACATACACGAAAAGACATAGAACAGGTTGTAAAAGCACCAATACTTGGTGATATTCCTACTGCAAAATCAGAAAAGAAAGTAGTGGTTTCTGATTCAGATAGAAGTGGTACAGCAGAATCATTTAGGTTGTTAAGAACCAATGTGAATTTTATGCTTACTGGAGCAAAAGGAAAAGCAAAAACTATTTTTGTTACTTCAACGTTGGCTAGTGAAGGGAAAACATTTATTGCTATTAATTTAGCAGCTGTTTTGGCTTTAACAACTAAAAAAGTATTGTTAATAGGAGCTGATATTAGAAAACCAAAAATTGCCGCTTATTTAGATATTCAACAGCCTAAGAAAGGGTTGTCACATTTTTTAATGGATACTAATTTGAAAGTTACAGATGTAATAGAACATGTTTCATCTACTAATTTTGACATATTAGAATCTGGAATTATAGCGCCAAACCCTTCAGAATTATTAATGAATGGTCGTTTTGATGAGGTTTTAGCCTATGGGAAGGAAAATTACGACTATGTGATTGTTGATACTGCACCTGTAAATATAGTTACGGACACCTTATTATTAGGGCACCATGCCGATTTATTTATTTATGTAGTAAGAGCAAATTATTTAGATAAACGTATGTTAGACATTCCTCGATTATTGTATGCTGAAAAACGTTTGCCAAATATGGCAATATTAGTAAATGACACCGATTTTGAAAAAGGGTATGGCTACGGTTATGGTTACGGATATGGATATGGTTATGCGGAGTCAGAAACTAAAAAACCTTGGTGGAAAAAAGTACTTTCGTAAAGTACTGCGTAGAAAATAGACTGAAGTTTTTTAGTTTAAGTGCGCTGTTCTTTTTAGAGGACTATTATTTCTTATATTTTTGATGATATAAATTGAGTGTTATTTTCTAAAATAGGAAGTAACAACTTAAGAATTTTAGGTTCGTTAATCGTCTCTAAATAATCGAGATGTTTATTGTGATGAACATCTGTACCTACAAAATCAATAAAGTTGTTTTTTAAAAGGTAGTGCGCTGTTTTTTGCACCGCTTTTCCATAATAATTAGAAAGGGATAAGAGATTTAATTGAAATAGACAACCAGCATCTTTTAATTTTTGAAATTCTGTATAATTTTGATGTAAATAGGCATACCTCTCAGGATGTGCTAATATAGGTTTATAACCTTTAACTTGAATTTTAAATAAGATTTCATAGATATGAATAGGAGCATTAAAATAGGACATTTCAACTAAAATTTTAGTATCTTTTAGAGTCAATAGATCTTTAGTGTCTAGTAGCTTTTCAAAATTATTGTCGAGCAAGTATTCTGCAGCAGCAGTTATAGTAATATCATGAATTCCAATAGAATTCATAGAGTTATTTAATTCATGAAGTTTTTGTTTTATAATTTTTGGAGTGTTTTCCCAAACACCTTCCATAATGTGAGGTGTACAAATAAAATTTTTAATACCATACTCATGCATTCTTTTAATCAAAGTAATAGATTCATCTAAACTTTTAGCACCGTCATCAATACCAGGTAGCAAATGAGAATGAATGTCAATAAAATTTAGAGGAAACTGTTTTGTAAGTGCTATTTTTTTATTTTTAAATAGGTTGAGCATAGTTTTCTATAACAAAAGTGCAGAATTTAAGCAAAGTTAGTTAAAATTTAAATAGTTGTCACTTCGAATAATTTTATAGTGCAAAGCGAATTAAAATGGTATCGAGAAGTAGTAAGCAATGAGTTCTCGATACCGTTTTTGTTTCATTGCATTTCATAAAAAATAATTAATGCATTTCTAATTCTAAGGAAATTTAATTTAAGTATTATTAATTATATTTAAATAGCGGTATTGATAAATTATAAAAAGGTACTATTTTTTAAAATTTTGATAATGACTATTTATTTTATACAATAAATCTTGTTTTTTTAAAATTAATGTATAGATTTGTCATCTAATTATAGATTATGAACACGAACACAACTTGGAATAGCTTTTATTTTTACTTTTATTTTAGCAATAAAAGACGAGGCTAGTAGGTGTTTTTGAATAAAAAATAAATTATAAAGTCTCGAAATATTTCGAGATTTTTTTTTGGAATAAAAGTAAATAATGAAAGTAGCAATACAAGGAATAAAAGGATCATTTCATCATATAGTAGCAGAGCATTATTTTGGTAAAAATATTGAGCTAGTAGAGTGCTTGTCGTTTACAGAAATGCCAAAATTATTGCATACAAAACAGGCAGAGGTTGTAATTATGGCTATAGAAAATTCTATTGCAGGTGCAATTTTACCAAATTATGCCTTAATTGATGAGCAAGAATTAACAATATGTGGTGAATATCATTTGCCAATACACCATAATTTAATGGGGTTAAAAGGACAAAATATGGCAGATATTACTGAAGTATATTCACATCCAATGGCATTATTGCAATGTCATAAATTTTTTAAAACGTATCCGCATATTAAATTAATTGAAGATAAAGATACTGCCGTTGTTGCTAAAAGAATAAGAGATCAGAAGCTAAAAGGTGTTGGAGCAATTGCTAGTGAATTAGCAGCAAAATCTTATAATTTAGAAATTTTAGCACCAGAAATTCAGACGATAAAAGAAAATGCAACACGTTTTTTTATTTTGACAAATTCAGCAATTAAAAGCAGTGTTTCATCAAATAAAGCATCTATTAAATTTATTACAAGTCATGAATCTGGAAGTTTAGCTAAAATTCTAACCACATTGGCAAAACATCACTTAAATCTTTCTAAAATACAATCAATGCCAGTGATAGAAACTCCATGGAAATATGCATTTTTTGCTGATTTCACTTTTGATAGCTATGCCGATTATTACAATGCTATAAATGAAATTAAAGGGAAAGTAGAAACATTAAAAATATTGGGAGAATACAATAAAGGAAAAAGATAATGATACAAAAAGCGGATAGATTGAATGATGTACAAGAATACTATTTCTCAAAAAAACTAAGAGAAGTAGCAGGATTGATTCATGATGGGAAACCTGTGATAAATATGGCTATTGGAAGTCCTGATTTACAGCCGCCACCAACAGTTGTTGAAGCGTTAAAGGAAACGATGCAATTAGAGAATGCGCATAAGTATCAAAGTTATCAAGGAATTCCAGCCCTAAGAGATGGAATTTGTAATTTTTATAAAGAGAACTACAACGTAGTTATAAATTCAGCTACTGAAATTTTACCTTTAATGGGGTCTAAGGAGGGAATTATGCATATTTCATTGGCATTTTTAAACAAAGGTGATCAAGTATTAATTCCGAATCCAGGATATCCAACGTATGCTTCAGTAACAAAATTAATTGAAGCACAACCTGTACTTTATAATTTAACGGAAGAGAGTAATTGGTTACCTAATTTTTTAGAAATTGAAAAACAAGACCTATCGAAAGTAAAAATTATGTGGGTAAATTATCCACATATGCCAACGGGAGCAGTTGCTTCAAAGGAAGATTTTCAACAGCTAGTTTCATTTGCTAAAAAGCATCAAATTTTAATTGTAAATGACAATCCGTATAGCTTTGTGTTAAATAATAATCCACAAAGTATTTTGGCTATTGAAGGAGCAAAAGAAGTAGCAATTGAATTAAATTCGCTAAGTAAAAGCTTTAATATGGCAGGTTGGAGAGTAGGAATGGTAGTGGGTGCTGCTGAAACTATTAAAATAATATTACAAGTAAAAAGCAATATGGATTCTGGAATGTTTTTAGGAATTCAAAAGGGAGCTGTAGCAGCGTTAAAATTATCCTCTTCTTGGTTTGAAAAACAAGATGCTATTTATAAAAAAAGAAGAGCAATAGTTTGGCGTATTTTTGAGGCTTTGAATTGTACGTATGATACCTCTATTAGTGGATTATTTGTGTGGGCAAAATTACCAAAAGGTGAAACTTCAGAAAAATTTACAGACGAATTATTATATAAAAAAGACGTATTTATTTCACCAGGAACAGTTTTTGGTTCGAATGGAGAAGGTTATATTAGAGCATCGTTATGTGTTTCTGAAGTGGCTTTAAACAAAGTATTAAGCAGATTAACAACCAGTAAAAAGTAAGATATGGAAAAATTAGTGGTCATTGGTTTAGGTTTAATAGGTGGTTCTTTAGCATTGGATTTAAAAAAACGTACGGGTTATAAAGTGTATGGAATTGATAAAAATAAAGAACATATTAAAAAGGCATTAACACTTGGTATAATTGATGAAGAGTCCGATTTTTCTCAAATATGTGATGCTTCAGTAGTAATTATTGCAGTTCCTGTTCATATAATTCCTGAAGTGACAAAAAGAGTATTAGATACTATTTCAAGTGAAACTTTAGTTTTTGATGTTGGTTCAGTAAAAAATGAAATTTGTAAAGCTGTTGCTTCACATCCTAATAGAAAAAATTATGTGGCAGCTCATCCATTAGCAGGTACTGAATTTTCAGGACCAGATGCAGCCATCTTAAATTTATTTGATGAAAAAGTAAATATATTGTGTGAAGTAGATAAAACAGATTGGAAAATTTTAGACAAAGCATTAAGTGTTTTTAAAAATCTAAATATGCGTATTAAAATGATGAGTCCGGAAGAGCATGACCGACATATTGCGTACGTTTCGCATTTATCCCACGTAAGTTCATTTATGTTGGGGAAAACGGTATTAGGAATTGAAAAAAATGAACAACATATTTTTGATATGGCAAGTACAGGATTTGCTTCAACAGTACGTTTAGCAAAAAGTTCTGCAACTACTTGGGCACCTATTTTTCTTCAAAATAAGAAGAATATTTTAAGGTCGTTGGATGAATATATTAAAAATTTGAATGAATTTAAGCAAATGATGGAAGATGATAATGATGAGGCTTTACAAGAAACAATGAATAATACAAATTATATAAAAATAGTTTTAAAAGGAATAAAATAGGATAACTAAAAAATAGTATACAATGGAAATTAAGAAAGAAAACAGACAGTGGTTAGATGCTATGAATTTAGCGCATCCAATAGTAATTGCAGGACCGTGTAGCGCGGAAACTGAAGAACAAGTATTAAAAACAGCTCATGAACTTAAAAATACAGATACCAATGTGTTTAGAGCTGGTATTTGGAAACCAAGAACGCGTCCGGGTGGTTTTGAAGGTGTTGGGGCTATAGGATTACCTTGGTTACAAAAAGTAAAAGAGGAAACCGGAATGTTGGTAACTACTGAAGTTGGTAATGCAAACCACGTAGAATTAGCGTTAAAACATGGTATAGATATCTTATGGATTGGCGCAAGAACTACCGTAAATCCTTTTGTAGTACAAGAAATTGCAGATGCTTTAAAAGGGGTAGATATTCCTGTGTTAGTTAAAAACCCAGTGAATCCAGATTTACCTTTGTGGTTGGGAGCTGTAGAACGCTTTCAAACAGCAGGAATTTCTCAATTAGGAGTGATTCATAGAGGGTTTTCTACGTATAACTCAATGTTTTATCGTAACAAACCAAAATGGCATTTGGCAATTGAATTGAAAAAAGAATTTCCAGACTTGCCATTAATTTTAGATCCTTCACACATTTGTGGGCGTAGAGATATAATTTTAGATGTTTCACAAACAGCTTTAGATTTAAATTATGATGGATTTATGATTGAAACTCATATTGATCCTGATAAAGCTTGGAGTGATGCAAAACAGCAAGTAACACCAGCAGATCTTCAGAAAATTACGGAAAATTTAAAAATTCGTCAAAAAAGTAGTAGTAAAGAGGAATTCCAATTAAAATTAGCGATGCACAGAAAAGAATTGGATTTAATTGATAGTACTATTATTGATGTTTTAGGAGATAGAATGGGAATTGCCAAAGAAATAGGAAAGTTAAAACATAAAGAAAATGTAGCTATTTTACAAAGTGGAAGATGGTCTGATATTATTGCAAAAATGGTGGAGGATGGAAAAGAAAAAGGGCTGAGTAAGGATTTTGTAGAAGAAATATTTAGAGCAATTCATGTGGAATCAATTCATGTTCAGCATCAAAATAAATAATTTTAATAGGTTGTTTAATAAGTTTTAAATTCGTCATCCCGAACTTGATTTGGAATTTCAAAATAAAGAAACTAAATCAAGTTCAGTTTGATGTAAATAGACTTTTTAAACAACCTCTTTTTTACAAGATGTGTTATTGCCTTAAACGTTTAAAAATATAGCGAGTTATATAAATTCCTTTTCCATCACCTTTTCCAGAATCACTTTCAACGCCACTGGTAACAAAAGCTAAATCCCAGCCTTCAGTAACCATGGCATTTATTTTTGAACTCATAAGAGCATCGTTCGAAGCAATATTTTTAAAATTAATACCAGCAATACTATAAAAATTAACCAATTTAGTTTCTTCAAACTGATTAATTTTAGCAGCAGATCTCTTTGTTTTGTTTTGCTTTTTGTTTTGAGCAGTTCTTAATGTTGTAAATTCTTTGTAATCTCTTTCTTCATCAGAAGAAATAATTCTAGATCTACCCAATCCCATAGGTACAATAGATTCAACGGTTGTGATAATTTTGTATTCATAACTTTGAGCATTGACTTCAATAATTGATGCGATACAAATAACAGCTGTAAGTAAAAATTTTTTCATATTTTTTTAATTTAATTGAGAGTAATAGCTACCCAAATATAGTCTATTTTTTTAACCTATATTTGTTGGATTATTTAGATAAAAGCATACCGAAGTAATTAATTTAATGGCGTGAAGGGAATTGTAACAAAATCTACTGGAAGTTGGTATACTGTTTATAAAGAAAATGGTACTAGAGTTGATTGTAGATTGAAAGGGAAGTTTAGAATTCAAGGTATAAAAAGTACCAATCCAGTTGCTGTTGGTGACCATGTGATATTTGAATATGAGAAAGGTAAAGAGACGGGAGTAATTCATAAAATTGAGGATCGGAAAAATTATATCATCCGTAAGTCGGTAAATCTTTCAAAGCAAACACACATTATTGCGGCAAATATAGATGTTGCTTTTTTAGTAGTTACTATTGATAATCCACCCACATTTCCAGGGTTTATAGATCGTTTTTTGGCCACTGCTGAAGCTTATAATATAAAATCGATACTTCTTTTTAATAAATTAGATTCCTATACAGATAGTCAGTTAGATAAACTTGCGGAATTAGATGCCGTTTATACCGATATTGGTTATAAATGCATTCCGATTTCTGCTACAAAAAACATTAATATTGATAAGGTAAAAGCCTTGATGAAAGATAAAACCACTATGTTTTCTGGTCATTCAGGAGTTGGAAAATCTACGTTGATAAATGCTATAGAACCTTCATTAAATTTAAAAACTTCCGAGATTTCAAAACAACATAAACAAGGATTACACACTACAACATTTGCTGAAATGTTTAAATTGAGTTTTGGCGGATTTATTATAGATACACCTGGAATTAAAGGATTTGGTGTTGTTGATTTTAAACCTGAACAAATAACCGATTATTTTCCGGAGTTTTTTAAATTAAAATCGAAGTGTAAATTTAACAACTGTATGCATATTAATGAGCCAAAATGTGCAATTAAACAAGCTGTTGAGGAAGGAGAAATTGCTTATTCAAGGTACAATAGTTATTTGCAAATGGTTGAAGGAGATGAAGAACATTATAGAACAGATATTTATAGTTAAGTGATGAGGAGAAGGATTTGATACGTCATCCTGAACTTATTTCAGGATCTCATATTTTGTAAATTCAACTTCCTAAATGAAAATTTAAAATAAATAATAATTTTTAAAATGAAAGCTGTAATACAAAGAGTTTCAGAAGCATCAGTAACTATTGAAAATGTAGTTGTTAGTAAAATTAATAACGGGTTGTTAATTTTAGTTGGAATTGAAGCAGAAGATAACCAGCAAGACATTGAATGGTTAACCAAAAAGATTGTAAACCTCCGTATTTTTGATGATGAAAATGGAGTGATGAATACTTCTTTATTACATGAAAATGGTGATGCCATTATTGTAAGTCAGTTTACGCTACAAGCAAGTACCAAAAAAGGAAATCGCCCATCTTATATAAAAGCTGCTAAACCTGAAATTGCGATTCCATTATATGAGGATTTTATTTCAGATTTTGAAAAGCATTTACAAAAAAAAGTTGGAACAGGTGAGTTTGGTGCAGATATGAAAGTATCACTTGTAAATGATGGGCCTGTTACCATACTAATTGATACAAAAAATAGAGTTTAACTTAATTTATTTTTTTACTTTTATAGAAATTTAAATTTCTATGAAAAAAATAAACCTTCTAGGTATATTCATCCTATTTTTCATCTCCATTACTTACTCACAAAAATATAACTTCAATAGTTCTAAAATTCCTGAAAATCTTAGGGAAAATGCTAATTCTGTAATTAGATTTGAGAATACCTTTATTGAAATTAAGTCTCAGCGTGAGATGTTGATAAATAGAGAGGGTGCAATAACTATTTACAATAAATTAGCAGATGATATTGCAGATATTACCATTTATTACGATAAGAGAAGAACAATACAAAAAGTTAACGGGTATATTTATGATGCATTTGGTAATGAAGTTAAAAAAATAAAGAAAAAAGAGTTTAAAGATTATAGCGCAACAGGAAGTGATTTGTATGGAGATAGTAGAGTGTTATATTATGATTATACTCCAATTTCTTATCCCTACACCATTTATTATAAATATCAAGTTAAAACATCAAATACAGCTTTTATACCTGGTTGGATACTTAATGGTAGTTATTATCAAAGTGTGCAAAAAGCTAAATTTACATTTAAATACCCATTAGATTTTAAGTTATTTAAATCAGAAAATAACTTTAAAGGATATGCTATTAAAACTACTGAAAATCCAGGAATACTGTCTTATGAAACTGAAGATATTGAAGCAATTAAAGAGGAGCCTTTTACACCATCTTTAACTAATTTTTTGCCATACACAAAGTTAGGAATTAATAAATTTAACTTAGAAGGTGTTGATGGAGAAGCTACAAACTGGAAAGAATTCGGGAAATGGTTTTATGATAATTTAATTGTTGGTACGCTTAGTTTGAAAGAAAGTACAAAGCAAAACATACAACGATTAACAGCTAAAACCTCAAATCCAATTGAAAAAGCTAAAATAGTATATGAGTTTGTCCAAAATAAAGTGAGATATATAAGTATCCAAATTGGTATTGGCGGCTATAAACCAATGCAAGCAAATGATGTTGATAATTTAGGATATGGAGATTGCAAGGCATTAACTAATTATACTTCGGCACTTCTTAGTGCAGTTGGAATAAAATCGTATCACACACTTATTTATGCAAATGAAAAAAGAAATTTAGATCCAAACGTAGCATCTCCACAAGGCAATCATATGATTTTATATGTTCCAATAGAAAATCAAGATTTTTGGTTAGAATGTACAAGCCAAGAACATCCATTTGCTGAAATTGGAAGTTTTACAGATGATAGAAATGCCCTTGTTTTGACTCCTGAAGGAGGTGAAATTAAACACACTAAAATTTATAATTCGATTGATAATAAACAAAAAACATTTGGTGGTTATTCTATTGATAGTTTAGGTTCCATTAACGCAAATGTAAGTATTGAAACAACAGGTTCGAGATATGATGTTCATTTAGGAAAATATCATGGGAAAAACAAAAAAGAGTTAGATTTGGAGTTTAAAAATTACTTCTTCAATATTAATAATATTAATTTTTCTAAAATTAGTACAACTAATAACAAAGGAGAAGCTAAGTATGAGGAAAATTTAGAATTTACGGCTTCCAATTACTCAACATTTAGTGGTGAACAGATGTTACTTACTATAAATGCTTTTAATAAAAATTCTTATGTTCCAAAACGCGTAAGAAATAGAAAGTTACCGTTTGAAATTTCAAGAGGATTTTTGGATATTGATGAGGTTGAGATACAATTACCCAACTCATTTGATGTTGAGTATATACCTGAAAGTATAGCGTTAAAAACACAATTTGGAACGTACGCTATGGAAATTACTAAAAAAGATGAATACACCTATTTTTATAAAAGAACGTTACAAATAGATGGGGGTAAGTTTGAGAAAGAATCCTATGAAGCGTATCGAAAATTCAGAAAGCAAATACGGAAATATGACAATTCAAAAATAATTTTAAACAAAAAATAATCTATGAAAAAGATAGTATTCACATTAGTTATACTTATGGTAAATCAATTATTTTCTCAAAACTATAAATTTGGAAAAGTTTCAAAAGAAGAGTTAAAAGAGGAATATTACCCATTAGATTCTTCTGCAAATGCTGCAGTTTTGTATAAAAAGAGGAAAACCTTCTTTAATTATGTACAAGGAGAAGGGTTTATGATAGTAACTGAAATTCATGAACGTATTAAAATTTATAATAGTGAAGGGTATGAATGGGCTACCAAACAAATAAAATATTATACTCCAAAAGGATCTAAACCTGAAAAAGTAAATAAAATAGAGGCAAAAACATACGTTTTTGAAAATGGTAAAATTGAATCGTATAAACTAAAAAAGAATGATATTTATAAGGAGATATTAAGTAAATATTGGTCTGAAAAAAAGTTTTCAATGCCGAATATAGATGAGGGATGTATTGTTGAATGGAAATATACAGTTACATCACCTTATAAAGGTATAGACAAAGTTAAAATGCAATATAACATACCTATTAAAAAATTTCAATGTAAAGTAGAAATACCTGAGTATTATAAATACAATGTTAAACAAACGGGTTATTTATCTATGAATTTGAGTTCAACGGTTGAAAATAAAAAAATTGTACTAAGAGATAAAACTAGAAGTGATGGTTTTAGGGCTCCTGCAGCAACGAGTTTTAGGTCACAAGATATTAATTTCACTACTAATGTTACAACTATTGAAAAGGATAATATGCCGGCTTTATTTGAGGAATCCTATGTTAATAATATAAATAATTACAGTGCCGGAGTTCAATATGAGCTTTCATCAATAAAAATGCCTAATGATATTATAAAATATTATTCTCAATCATGGGAAGATGTTGCCAAAACAATCTATAAGGCAGAAGAGTTTGGGAGGGAGTTAAATAAATCTAATTACTTTAAAGATGATTTAGAGCTCATTCTTAAAAAATATAGTGGACAAGAGCAAGTAGTATTAGCAATTTTTAATTTTGTAAAGCAAAAGGTAAAGTGGAATAACTATAAAGGAATATTTACAGATAAGGGAGTTAAAAAAGCCTATAAATCGGGATCTGGAAATACGGCAGATATTAATTTGATGTTAATTTCGATGCTTAGAGAAGCTAAAATCAATGCGCACCCAATTATTTTAAGTACCCGTGACCAAGGTATTCCAATTTTTCCAACAATAGATGGTTTTAATTATGTGATAGCTGCTGTTGAAATGGAAAAAGGCATTGTATTATTAGATGCAACTGAACAAAGCAGTACTCCAAATGTATTGCCATTAAGGGATTTGAATTGGAGAGGAAGAATCATAAAAGATGACAATACTTCAGATTGGGTAAATTTAATACCTGCTAAACCTTCTTTAGAAAACACAACTATCAATATTACTATTGATGAAGAAGGTTATATTGAAGGAATGCAACGTACAAGTTATACTGATTTGTTTGCTCTTAATTATAGAAATAAGTATTCAAAATTAAATAAAGAAACTAGCATTGAAAGAGTTGAAGAGAAAAATGAAGCTATTGAAATTATAGATTTTAGATTAACGAATAAGGATAAAATTGAGAAACCAGCTATTGAAATTTTTAAGTTCTCTTCGGAAGATTTGATTGATGTTATTGATAATAAAATGTATTTTAAACCTTTGTTGTTTAAGTCAATAATTGAAAATCCTTTTAAACTTGAAAAAAGAGAGTACCCCATTGATTTTGGAACACCTTTTAAAGAAAATACATCAATTAATTATACAATACCTGAAGGATATACTATTGAATCAATTCCAGAAAGTATAGCTATTGGATTAAGTGATAATTTAGGGGTTTTTAGATTTATGATTAAAGTTGCTAACAATAAAATTAATGTTCGATCTATATTAGAAATAAATACTGCGATTTTCCCAGCATTAAATTATCAAGAAATAAAAGAGTTTTATAAAGTAATGGTTAATAAAAATCTTGAAAAAATAGTTCTTAAAAAATTATAACGTTTAAGTTAAAAAAATATTAAAAATGAGAAGCTTATTATAAATAGTTACAATTTTGTACTACTATTGCAATTACTACTAACAAAATAAAAAAATGAAAACAACTAAAATTTTTACAATTGCTTTAGTTTTAATTACAATTTCTTTAACAACATTAAGTGCACAAGAAAAAAATAGTTTTAAGGTTGATATTACGAACTCAACAATTAATTGGAAAGGGTATAAACCAATGGGTTCTCATCATGGTACCATTGAACTTAAATGGGGAAACTTAACTATTGAAGGTGAGTATATAACAGGTTCTTTTGTGGCTGATATGTCAACAATTAAAGACGCCGATGGAAGTAAAAAACTAGAAGGTCATTTAAAATCAAAAGACTTTTTCGAAATAGAAGTATTTGCAACCTCTAAGTTTGAAATTTTAAAAACTGAAATGAAAGATGGAAAGTTACACGTTACAGGGAATTTAACAATTAAAGATGTGACTAAAGAAATTACGTTTCCTGTAATAATTACCAAAGGAGATGAAATGGTTACTTTAACCAGTGAAACTTTTCAAATTAACAGAGCGGATTACAAGATTCAATATAAGTCAAAAAGCTTTTTCAATAACTTAAAAGAAAAATTTATTAATGATAAATTTGACTTGCAAGTAAGCATTGTTGCAAAGAAATAAACACATAGTTTTTTTATGTCAAAGGTAAAATACTAGTATTTTTAGTAGATGACATTACAAACGTACTTTGTACATTTCTAACAGAAGCTAAAACAGATAATTTATTTTTCAAGAAATTTTGATAATTTTTCATGTCTTTTACAATAATTTTTAATAGGTAATCGTAGTTTCCTGCAACATGAAAACATTCTATAACCTCCTCCATTTTATTAATAGCAGCTTCAAACTTGTTAATTAACTCTTTGGAATGTACCAATAAAGTGACTTGACAAAAAACTTCAACATTGTATCCTATTTTTTCCTTATTTAAAACAGCAGTATAATTTTGTATAATGCCACTTTTTTCTAATCTTTTTATACGTTCATAAATAGGTGTTTGTGTTAGTTGTGTTTTTAAGGCCAATTCCTTGATGTTAATTTTTGAATTTTCTTGTAGAAGTGTTAGAATTTTTTTATCGATTTTATCTAAAGAGGTCATAATCAGTAATTTTTGCTAAAAATAGATATAAATTACTAAATTAAAAGAAAATAAAACTATTATTTAATGATGTATTAGTTTTTTTATCTAAAATATTAAATTTATTCAGTTTATTAACTTGTGTATTTGTAATTTTATAAGATAAATAAATTAATTATGAGCAATAAACCAGCAAACAACATTCAAGATTTACAATATTTTGGAGAGTTTGGAGGTGTAAATCCTTCAATTTCAGATTCAGCAACCTATACATTTATACATGCAAAAACAATGCTTGACACTTTTGAAGGTCACGCAGAAGGATGTTATTTATACTCACGTCATACAAGTCCAAGTAACTTATATTTAAGTGAAGCTTTGGCCGCGATGGAATTTACAGAAACAGCAAATGTAGCAGCTTCAGGAATGGGAGCAATTACTTCTGTTTTGTTACAAGTTTGTGGTGCAGGTGACCATATTGTATCTAGTAGAACAATTTATGGAGGTTCGTATGCATTTTTAAAGAACTTTGCACCAAAACTAAATATTTCTACATCATTTGTTGATATTACTTCTTTAGAAAAAATTGAAGCGGCAATAAATGACAATACAAAAATGATTTATTGTGAGTTAATTAGTAATCCGTTATTGGAAATTGCAAATATTGTTGAGCTATCTAAAATTGCTAAAAAGCATAATGTATTGTTAGTGGTTGATAACACATTCTCCCCATTAATTTTTTCTCCTCAAAAATTAGGAGCTGATATTACAATTCATAGTTTAACAAAATTTATTAATGGAACTAATGATACTGTAGGAGGTGTTGTTTGTGGTTCACAAGCATTTATTGATAGTTTAAGAAGTGTGAATGATGGAGCAGCGATGTTATTAGGCCCTGTTATGGATAGTTTTCGTTCGGCAAGTATTTTAAAAAACGTAAGAACACTTCATATTAGAATGAAAAAACATAGTGAAAATGCACAATTTTTAGCAGAACATTTTGAGAATGATGGTTTAAAAGTAGTGTATCCAGGATTAAAAAGTCATAAAGACCATGAACTTTTTAAAACAATGTATAATGAAGAATATGGCTTTGGTGGTATTATGACAATTGATGCAGGGACTATAGATAAAGCAAATGAATTAATGGAATTAATGCAGCATAATAACTTAGGTTATTTAGCCGTAAGTTTAGGTTTTTATAAAACATTATTTAGTGCACCAGGTACAAGTACGTCGTCTGAAATTCCAGAAGAGGAACAAGTAAAAATGGGGCTTTCAGAAGGGATTGTTCGTTTTTCAATAGGTTTAGATAATGATATTGAAAGAACCTATAGAGCAATGCATCAATGTATGACTCAAGTTGGAATTTTATAGTTTAATTTTCTTTTTTCAAAACAAAAAAACCTTCTCAATTTTTGAGAAGGTTTTTTTGTTGCAAAAAGCATCAAATTTGTGTATTATTACATTCCTAAACAACATAGAATGTCAGAAAATAAAAACATTTCAGAATTTAAAGCAGGTGATATTACAATTATTGAAAACACAGAGCTACATATTTGGAAAGCTGTTTTACCTATTGTTGTTTTAGTTGGATTACTGGCTTTTAATGTTTTTGTGTATGGAGATAATGCTTTGAGTGGAAGCAATCAGTTTATTTTGTTAATGGGAGCTGCTGTTGCTGCTATTGTTGGGTTTACAAATAAAGTTTCTTATAAAATAATGATTGATGAAGTTGCTGAAAATGTTAAATCTACTACAAGTGCTATTTTAATTTTATTAATGGTAGGTGCTTTAGCAGGTACTTGGTTAATTAGTGGAATTATTCCTTCTATGATTTATTTTGGCTTGCAAATTTTAAATCCTACGATATTTCTAGCTGCCTCTTTAATAATTTGTGTAATCGTATCAACAGCAACTGGAAGTAGTTGGACAACCTCTGCAACTATGGGGATTGCTTTAATGGGTATTGGTAGTGCCTTGGGCGTACCTAGTGGTATGACTGCTGGAGCTGTTTTATCAGGAGCTTATTTTGGTGATAAAATGTCACCACTTTCCGATACCACTAATTTAGCTCCTGCTATGGCGGGAGGAGAATTGTTTGACCACATAAAATACATGACTTTAACTACGGTTCCTACTATTTTAATTACGTTATTAGTTTTCATTATTCTAGGATTTAATATTCATCCTGAAGGTGTTGCAAATACATCAGAAATGATGATGGGAATAAAATCTTCTTTTCATGTAACGCCTTGGCTTTTTCTAGTGCCATTGGTTGTAATTGTTTTAATCATAAAAAAAACATCTCCATTAATAGCTTTAATTATTGGTACATTATTAGGTGGCCTATTTGCTATTATTTTTCAAACTGCAATTATTTGGAATCAAGGTTTGAGATATCATATATCAAAAGTTCCTGAAAATTTAACTCATTTAGTTTCTTGGGAAGGTATGTCGGCAAATAATTATCAAGATCCAGGAACTTATAAATTGGTTGCAAATTCAGAGAATATTTCAATTCAGAATCCTATAATTTTAAATTTACCTCAATCTAATAAAAAGGTAACTGCTATTTTTAAACAACAATCTAATATTTTAAAAAATGGACAAGTAATTGGGACTATTGAAGTGAATGCAACACCAACTTCGTTTTTTAAAACTGCTTATTTTGCGGTGATGAATGCCATGACGATTGAAACGTCTATTCATACGGATAGCGAAAAATTAAACGATTTATTTTCTGCAAATGGAATGGGAGGAATGCTTGGAACTATTTGGTTAATATTATGTGCAATGACGTTTGGAGGTGTTATGGATGCCATAGGTGCTTTGGCTAAAATTAGTAATGCAATTTTAAATTTGTTCAATTCTATTTTTGGATTATTTGCAAGTACTGTTTTTAGTTGTATTACTTTAAATGCTACTGCCTCAGATCAATATTTAGCAATTGTAGTACCGGGTAAAATGTATGCAAAAGCCTTTAAAGATAGAGGACTAGCTCCTGAAAATTTAAGTAGAACTTTGGAAGATGCTGGGACGGTAACGTCAGCATTAGTTCCTTGGAATACTGGAGGAGCATACCAATCAGGAGTTTTAGGAGTGGGCGTTCAGGAGTATTTTGTATATGCCATCTTTAACTGGTTAAGTCCAATTATGACGTTGATATTTGCTGCATTTCGAATTAAAATAAAAAAATTAGTTACTAAATAGTTTCGTTTATCTTAAATAAACCAATTCCAAACTATTCCAAAACGAACGGTTAAATCTCTGTAAGGATAATTAGGTGCAGAATAGTAAGTTCTACCCGTAAAACTTGCATTTAAGTTTTCTACTTTTAAAAATATACGAGTTCTTCTTATTTGTGCATTTGCAAAGAAATCAATAACTGGAAAATTCCCTATTTCAGTGTTGTTTTGAATTGTAAATTCACTTAATAACGGATTGTATGCATTTGCTTTAAATGAAGTAAAATATTTAAAAGTTACACCCGTTTGTAAATACATTGGTTTCCCTTTAAAAACATAACTAGAATAATAGAAAGTATTTCTTGTAACTACTTCAGGAACTCTAAAAAATGCTTCACCTTTAGAAACATTTTGATACATTACTGTATTGTCTAATGTAAATTTTTTATAAGTAAAAGCTTTGCTAGCTTTTACTTTTATATAGTTTAAAGTTTCAGTTGCTTGTGTAGGTTTAGAATTTTCATTGAAATAAGTATAATTGTCAATTAAATGATAACTAGCCTTTAAATTCCCCCATTTAGTGGCTGTAAATTCTACACCAATAGTCGAAATTTCTTCATTGGTAAAATTTGTTTGCCAATTGTAATTTAAATAATCACTTTGGTATAACAATTTATTAAAATCGGGAGTTTTAGACGTAAATTCGGCAAATCCTTTAAAACTATAGACGCTATCTTTTTTAATCATTGCAGAAGCTTTTAAGGAGCTTCCTGTAATATCACCAATAATTATTGAAGAGGCATCAGCATTTAAAGATACGTTACCAAACTGTGTTTTCCATTCTCCACCAACAGCAATGGCATTTCCTTTTATTTTATCAGCAATGGTTTGAGAATCATAAAATAAAATACTGTTGTAATGGTAATTATAGTTGTAATAATTAACTGTAGCTTTCAAACTGCCAGTATATGGAGAGTTTAATTGTACATAAAACTGGTTATCTAATTTTTGATAAGAGGTATGATCAACAATACTCGATTCAAAAGCATCTCCAAAAATATCGTTCGCACTTGCTTGTTTAAATCTATAATGTTTGGTCTCATACATGAAATGATGTCCAAATTTTGCATTGAAATAAGAACTTTTATGAAGAGTAATTAATTGAGAAGAATCGGTTTTAATTTTAGTAGCAATAACTTCTAAAGAATCTATTTTTTTTAATCTTTCAATTGCGGCAGAATCAAGTTTAACAATAGAATCATTATTTTTCAAAATCTTTTTTAGAGTTAAAGAATCAGTTTCTTGTGTATTTTTTTGAGAAATTGAATCGTTTTTAACAATAACGTTCTTAATGCTTGAAATTGTTTTCATTGTTAATGAATCAACTTCAATAAGTTGATTAACTGAAACTTTGTTCGTTTTATTAATATTATTTATTTCTTTAATGGGTGATTTTTTTGTTAAATGAGCACCTTTAATTAAAGATTTTCCTTTTTGATTTCTGGAATTAGAACTACCCCTGTTTTTTAAGGCATCAATTTGTTTTTGTACAGCGTTATATTTTTTCAGCTTAGTTGAGATAGTTAAGTTATGCTCCTCAATTTTATTTTTTTTGGAAAATAAAGTTATTTCCTGTTCAAAATAATAACGCTTTCCTTCTAATAAATTTTCTGCATCCGTAAAATTCACATCCAACCTTGCTCTATCGGTATAATTGGGGTCATTAATTTCAAAATATGCAATAGATTCGGGAGTTAAACCACCATTTTCATTATTTAGTAAATCAAATGATGAAAAATGACCTCTGGCAAAGTATTTTTTATTTTTTGAATGATAATTAAAAGTAGCTCTAAAATTTCCGTGACTTGCCAACGAATATCTATATTTTCCAAGAGATCGTAATCCTTTATAAGCAATAGAAAAATTGAATTGTCGTGAAGTATTCATAGTTAAAAAAGCATCTAAAACCTGTCCTTGTTCTAAACCCGTTTTATACATAATTTCAGAAGTTGGTGTTGGAACTTCATAATATGAGATGTCTTCAGTTTTGAAATAATTAAACTGTTTTGCGTTTGCACCTATGGTTGGTAACAATGAATTATGTTCAAAATCATAACCTAATTTATTATAAGTCTGCCCTTGATTATGAAATGGTAATAACTCAAAATTATCTTTTCTTAAATAATTAAATTTAAAGTCCTTTTGTAAAGTTAAAGTAGTATCAACTACTGTAGTATCGTTATGGATTGATATTATTTTATAGTCCGTATATTTTGTGAGTCCATCAAGCTTAATTTCAACTTGTTCGTTAAATGAAGTGGTATCATTTTGAAAAAGTTGTTTTTTTGATCTCACTAATTGCTCTCTTTGTGCAGATGCATCAAAAATAAAAATTGTTAAGAATACTACAAATAATAGTTGTTTCATAAAAAATATTAAGTTGCAAAGGTAAAATATTTGAACGAATTGAAATAGACTTTATTTTATGCTCGAATAAAAAATTTACGAAAGAATAAATTATATCAAAAAGAGTACAGTAAAAAAGAGAAGCGGGAATTTTAAAATTAATAATATTTAATAATTTACATTAAATTTGTGCATTATGGGACTTAAAAAACAATTTTTAAAAAACAGTATTGAAGCGGGTACAGATGAAGCGGGGAGAGGCTGTTTGTCTGGTCCTGTAGTTGCTGCAGCTGTTATTTTACCTGCTAATTTTAAGCACCCTTTATTAAACGATTCAAAACAGTTATCTGAAAAACAACGTGAAGAATTACGACCATTTATTGAGAAATATGCGTTGGCATTTGGTGTTTCGTATATTTTTGAAGCTAAAATTGATAAAATAAATATATTGCAGGCATCTATTTTAGCCATGCATAAAGCTATTGAAAAACTTAAAATTACACCTGAGCATATTATTGTTGATGGTAATAAATTTAATCCATACCCAAATATTCCACACACAACTATTGTTAAAGGCGATGCTAAATTTATGAGTATTGCAGCCGCTTCAGTATTGGCAAAAACACATAGAGATGATTTTATGTTGAAATTAGATGCAGAGTTTCCTCAGTATTTTTGGAAAAAAAATAAAGGATATCCAACCAAACAACACAGAGATGCAATTAGAGCTTTTGGTGCAACTAAATACCATAGGAAATCTTTTAGATTATTGCCAGAGCAGTTAAAATTAGCGTTGTAATTTTTGAAAAAATCATCGTAAAAATGATACATTTGCGTTCGTAAAAATGTAACTGATGATAAAAAGAAACCGAGCAACCATTTCAAAGTTTATAATTCATAAAGTAGGAAACAAGTTTAACAGTGCTACTAATATTTTTTCTGAAAACACCATTACTTTTGATGAAGAAAGTTACGAATTGATGAAACCTTTTTTACTAAAACCTTTTGGAAATGTAAGTGAAAGTTTTCGTTTTAATCATCATGCAAATATTGAGTTAAACGAACTTAATAATTATTCTTCTGAAATTTTTAAAGATGAATCTACTTTTGTAGAAATTTCTAAACACATTGTAAATCATTTATTTGAACAATCAAATTCGGCGCAAATTAAAATTGGAGATGTTATAATTGCCTTGTTTGAAGATATTGAATATAAAGAAGTTATGACCCAAGCTATTGGGATTTTTAAAATTGAAAATAAAATTAATTTCTTTCAAACATTTATGGAAAAAGACAGTTTAGATGTGTTTGTTCAAAAGGGGATTAGTACCAAAAAATTGGATAAAGGTTGTTTAATTATTAATTCAACAGATGCTGAAGGTAAAGTAGTTTTAAGTGTAGATACTAATAATTATGATGCGCAATATTGGTTAAATAATTTTTTAAATGTAAAATATGCCGATGATAACAATCAGCATACTCAAAATTACATTGAAATGTGCAAAGACTTTTCCGAAGAAGTAATTAAAGAAGACTTTGGAATTCACGAAAAAAGCAAATTTTTAGCTAAAACAGTTGACTTCTTTAAAGAAAATGAATCAATTAACATCAACGATTTTAAGGAAGATATTTTTGAAGATAATGAAGAGCGTAAAACCTTATTTGACGATTATAAAAAAAAATTTGAAGCGGTAAACGATGTATTGGTTAGAAACCAATTTGCAGTATCTGATATTGTGTTGAAAAAGCAAAAGCAAAAAATAAAAACAGAAATAAAACTAGATACCAATATTCAAATTAAATTAGATATTGATGCTCCAGATGCTGCGAGCGAATACTTAGAAAAAGGGTATGATGAAGAGAAAAAAATGAAATTTTATAAAGTCTATTTTAACGAAGAAAATTAGTTTACACTAAAGTTAAAGTTGTTGTTAATTTTGTTTTGTCATTCATGCAAAAGAAGAATTGAACACTTTCATAGATTTTCACCTTCACTGGAATAATATTCTAAGTATAAAACAATAGACATTAACCAATTTTTTCATCAACAAATACAACTTCAAAAAGTATTGAGAAATTTTTTAAAATTTTATCTTTTACATCATCTAAAGGAACTTTCCTTCCCAATTCAACTTCTAAGGAAGTAACGGCTTTACCTTTAATTCCACATGGAATAATATGATCAAAATAGCCTAAATTGGTATTTACATTTAATGCAAACCCGTGCATGGTTACCCATCTACTAGCTCTAACACCCAACGCACAAATTTTACGAGCAAAAGGAGTTCCTACATCTAGCCAAACTCCTGTTTCACCTTCACTACGTTCAGATTTGATGCCATAATCACCCAATGTTTTAATAATAACTTCTTCTAAAAATCGTAAGTATTTGTGAATATCTGTAAAAAAATTACCTAAATCTAAAATTGGGTAACCCACAATTTGACCAGGACCGTGATATGTAATATCACCACCTCTATTAATTTTATAAAATGTAGCTCCTTTGGCTTTTAATTGAGCTTCATTAAGTAATAAATTACTTAAATCACCATTTTTCCCTAAAGTATATACGTGTGGATGTTCTACAAATAGAAAATAATTTGGAGTAGGAGTCGTTAAATTATTTTTTCGATTGTTAATTTTTATATCAACTACACTTTTAAAAAGTTTTTCTTGATATTCCCAAGTTTCGTTATAATCTTTTAAGCCTAACTCTTCTAGTTTAACTTTTTGCATTAGTTTTTAGGGTTGTTATTAATAATTAAAGCTGCAATTACACCAGGAATCCAGCCTAGGCAAGTTAAAATAAATACAATTACTATAGATCCACAGCCTTTGTCAATAACAGCTAAAGGAGGGAAAATAACACATAAAATAACTCTAAAACAACCCATTTAAAAATTTCATCAAAGGTCTAAAAAATATATTTAGGATACAACGTTATTTATGAAAGGTAAATTGTAATTAAAATGTATTTTTGTTAAATGTCTATTGAAGTTAAAAATATTTCCAAAGTGTTTGGAGAACAAAAAGTATTAAATGCTATTAGTTTTTCTATAAAAAAAGGTGAAATTGTTGGATTTTTAGGCCCTAATGGTGCTGGAAAATCTACCCTAATGAAAATACTTACAGGGTACATAAAACCTACTGTAGGTATTGCTTTGATTAATAATTTTGATATAAGTACTCATACAATTGAAGCGCAAAAAGGTATTGGTTATTTGCCAGAAAACAATCCGTTGTATTTAGAGATGTATGTAAAGGAATATTTATTGTTTAATGCAGCTATTCATAAAATCTCTAAAACAAAAGTTGCTGAAATTATAACTAAAGTAGGTTTAACTCCTGAAGCACATAAAAAAATTAACCAACTCTCAAAAGGGTATAAACAGCGTGTGGGTTTGGCTTCGGCTTTATTGCACAATCCTGAAGTATTAATTTTAGATGAGCCAACTACGGGTTTAGATCCAAATCAATTGGTTGAAATTAGAAATTTAATAAAAGAAGTAGGGAAAGATAAAACGGTGCTATTCTCCACTCATATTATGCAAGAGGTAGAGGCAATTTGTGATCGTGTAATTTTAATAAATAAAGGAGAATTAATTGCTGATAAAAAATTGAATGAACTTAAAACGGGTCAAGAACAACTAATTGAAGTAGAGTTTGATCTTCAAGTTGAAAAACAATTTATTTCTGCGATTGAACATTTAAAATTTGCTGATAATATCCATGACACTACGTGGGATTTAACTTTTAATACTAAAAAAGATATGCGCTCTGTAGTTTTTGATTTTGCTCAAGAAAACGGACTCAAAATTTTAAGTTTAACTACGAAAAACAAAAATTTAGAAAGTTTATTTAGAGAGCTTACGAGTTAAAATTAGTTTATTTAACCCGTTGTGCATTATTATAAATTTCGTCAATTCGAGTGAATTTTAGCCCTGATAGGGGTTGAAATTAGTATCGAGAATAGAAATTTTATGATAAAGAGTACTTCTCGATACAATTTTTTATCAAAAATCACTCAATCTGACGTTGAGTTCAAAATAATAATTTATAATGCACAACGGGTTTATTTAATTCAGCTTAAATTTAATTTCTTGGTTTTCTAATATTTTTAGAAAATCATTATTAATTTTTACTTTTACCGATCTGCTATGCATGTTTAATTTCATTTTTTCGGTTAAATCATACACCAAAAGATTTAATGGTACATTCCCTTCATTTTCTTTTAAAAGTTTGTCTAAATTTTCAATACTAGCTTTATTTATTTTTTTAATATCTAATTGAAGTGTAATTTTTTTAGATTGCTTTTCAAGTACATCTTGTAAAATTTGAATATCCGTAAAATTAATACGAGGTTCTCCTATTTTTCCATCTTTATTTCTCCACCCAGCAGAAATATTTACTTTAAATTGACGAAATTCATTGTCAATTAAAAAAGGTTTAAATTTTAAATAAGTGTCTTTAAAAATTCGAAATTCGTGACTATCATTATAATCTACAATAAAAAATGAAGCCCATTTATTTCCGTTTTGCGATGTTCTGTGTTGTACATCAGATAAAATTCCTGCAAAAGAAAAGTTTGTACCGGTGTACTTATTTAAATCTTCTTTAAATACAGAAACATTCGTATTGCTAAAATATTTTATTTCATTTTTAAAATCATCTAAAGGGTGACCGGAAATATAAATTCCAACTAACTCTTTTTCTTTCGATAATTCTTCCATCATTCCCCACTTTTCAGCAGATGGTATTTCAGGTTCAGGAAATTGAATTTCAGAAGTTTCTCCAAACATAGAAATTTGTGCAGAGTTCTTATTTTCTTGAAATTTATTTCCGTAACGAATTGCTTTTTCAATAAATGTAGCACCTTTCTCATCTAATTGATAATATTGTGCTCGGTGTACATTTTTAAAAGAATCTAATCCTCCAGCCATTACTAAGCCATCAAAAGCTCTTTTATTGCATGCGCGTAAATCTACCCGTTTAGTAATGTCGAAAATTGAAGTATAGTTTCCATTTTCTTTTCGTTCTTTTACAATTGCATCTACTGCTGCACCACCAACACCTTTAATTGCTCCCATTCCAAAACGAATAGCACCTTCTTTATTTACAGCAAACTTCAAATAAGATTCATTAATGTCAGGCCCTAATACAGGAATTTCTGCACGTTTACATTCTTCCATAAAGAAAGAAACTTGCTTAATGTCGTTCATATTATTAGACAAAACAGATGCCATATATTCTGCTGGATAATGCGCTTTTAAATAGGCAGTTTGATAGGCAATATAAGCGTAGCAAGTAGAGTGAGATTTGTTAAATGCATAAGCGGCAAAAGCTTCCCAATCTTTCCAAATTTTCTCTAAAATTTCTTCGGGATGATTATTTGCTTTTCCACCTTCAATAAACTTTGGTTTTAGCTCCACCAACATCGAGAAAATTTTCTTTCCCATGGCTTTACGTAGTTTATCGGCTTCACCTTTTGTAAAACCTGCTATTTTTTGAGAAAGTAACATTACCTGCTCTTGATAAACTGTAACGCCGTAGGTTTCTTTTAAATACTCTTCCATTTCTGGTAAATCGTATTCAATTTCTTCTTCCCCATGTTTACGCATAATAAACAAAGGAATATATTCCATTGGACCTGGACGATACAAGGCGTTCATAGCAATTAAATCGGCAAACTCAGTTGGTTTTAAAGCTTTCATATGCTTTTGCATACCAGGAGATTCATATTGAAAGACTCCCACTGTTTCTCCCTTTTGAAAAAGTTCGTAAGTTTTTGGGTCGTCTAAAGGAAAATCATCAGGAATTAATTCAATGCCATACTTTGCTTTAATAATTTTTACGGCATCTTTAATTAGGGTTAACGTTTTTAATCCTAAAAAATCCATTTTTAGTAACCCAGCACTTTCAACAACATTATTGTCGAATTGCGTAACATACATGTCGCTATCTTTTGCAGTAGCAACAGGAACTAAATTGGTGATTTTTTCAGGAGTAATTATCACTCCACAAGCGTGAGTTCCTGTATTCCTTACAGAGCCTTCTAAAGCAAGTGCCTGTTTAATTGTGATTGCTTCTAAATCGTCCCCTTCAGCAATAGTTCTTAATTCACTAATATTATCAAATTCTTCAGCTCTTAAGGCTTTTACTTTACTTTTGCTCTTATCATCATCACCAAAAATATGTTGTAGCTTAATTAGGGGGATAAGTTTGGCTATTCTATCGGCATCAGGTAAAGG
Organism: Lutibacter sp.; assembly: GCF_046055765.1. GTDB lineage: Bacteria > Bacteroidota > Bacteroidia > Flavobacteriales > Flavobacteriaceae > Lutibacter. The sequence continues at coordinate 32,152 of NZ_JASFZF010000001.1, forward strand.
TAAATCTAATGCGCGTGCAGTATCTCTAATAGAAGATTTTGCGGCCATTGTACCGTACGTAATAATTTGAGCAACCTGACTTGCACCGTATTTTTCAATTACAAAATTGATTACTTTTTGGCGCCCTTCATCATCAAAATCAATATCAATATCGGGTAAGGAAACACGGTCTGGATTTAAGAAACGTTCAAAAAGTAAGTCGTATTTAATAGGATCAATATTGGTAATCCATAAACAATAAGCAACTGCTGATCCTGCTGCTGAACCACGTCCTGGCCCAACGGAAACTCCCATTTTTCGAGCTTCTAAGATAAAATCCCAAACAATTAAAAAATAACCTGGATAACCAGTCATTTTAATAATAGATAATTCAAAATCTAATCGTTCTTTAGTGTCCTTATCCAATACATCACCATACCTTTTTTTTGCTCCTTCAAAAGTTAAATATTTTAGGTAGTCATTTTCACCTCTTACACCTCCATCTATTTCATCTTGTGGATTAATAAATTGTTGAGGAATATCAAATTTGGGTAATAATACATCTCTTTTTAAGGTGTAAATTTCTACTTTATCAACTATTTCCTGAATATTTGAAATGGCATTTGGTAAATTAGCGAACAAACTTTTCATTTGTTCTTGCGACTTAAAATAATACTCGTTATTTGGTAAGCCGTATCTAAAACCTCTTCCTCTTCCTTTGGGTGTTGCTATTTTTTCACCGTCTTTTACACATAATAAAATATCATGTGCTTCTGCTTCATCTTTGGAAGTGTAAAAAGTATTATTGGTGGCAACAAGTTTTACATGATGTTTTTTAGAAAATTGAATAAGAACATCATTTACATGATTTTCATTTTCTTGCTGATGACGCATAACCTCCAAATAAAAATCTTCTCCAAATTGCTCTTTCCACCATAGCAAAGCTTCTTCGGCTTGTTTTTCTCCAATATTTAGTATTTTACTAGGTATTTCTCCGTATAAATTTCCAGATAAGACAATTAAATCTTCTTTGTATTGTTCAATAACACTTCTATCAATTCTTGGAACGTAATAAAATCCGTCAGTATGTGATAGTGATGACATTTTGGCCAAATTATGATAGCCATTTTTATTTTTAGCTAGAATAACTATTTGGTAACCATTGTCTTTATGTGTGCGGTCGGTATGATCTTCACAAACATTAAATTCGCTCCCTAAAATTGGTTTAAAATAGATTCTTGTTTGTCTATTTGTTAAAAATTGAGTTAAATCAAGCTCTTGTGAGTTGTCTTTATCAATAACACCTTCTTCAATTTTTTGTATTCTAATTTTTTCAATTTCTGGTTTTTCAATCTCATCATATTTTTTATCGATAGAATCGTTGTATGAGATGGCTTCCTGTACAAAATAATAAGCACCCATCATATTTCCAGTATCAGTTAATGCAACGGCAGGCATTTTATTTTTGATAGCTGAATTGATAAGATTCTTGATGCTTGAAGTAGATTGTAATACCGAAAATTGGGAATGACAATGTAAGTGTGAAAATTGAACTTCTTGGAGTTCTTCAATTATTTCTGAAGAGGAAGTTGGTATTTCAACTTTTGTAGCTAGTATTTCTTTTAATTTTTCACTTTCTTTTTTAAGATTTAAATGTTTTAAACCAATAACATGAATAGTTGTTGGATTTTTAGCATCGAAATTTTGAAAATAATCAGTTGGAGCATCGAGTTGCTCTATTGTATAATTTCTACGGCGAATTAATTCTAAAAAACAACGTGTAGTAGCTTCAACATCGGCGGTAGCATTGTGAGCTTCACCAAAAGGAGTATTAAATAAATATTGATGTAATTCTGTTAAAGTTGGTAATTTAAATTTTCCATATCTACCACCAGAAATTTGACATAAACTCGCAGTGTTTTCAGTACACGTATCTAAAACTGGTAATTGATTTAAAGTAGAATTAACACTTTTTCGGTAAAATTCACAACCCATAATATTAAGGTCGAAATTCACATTTTGCCCAACTACAAATTTAGATTTTGAAAGAACTTCATTAAAAAGCACTAATACTTCTCCTAGTTTTTTTCCTTTTTCTTCAGCTAATTGTGTAGAAATTCCATGTATTTGTTCAGCATCATAAGGAATGTTAAATCCGTCAGGTTTAATTAAATAATCTTGTTGCTCAATTAATTCGCCATACATATCGTGTAGCTGCCAAGCAATTTGAACACATCTAGGCCAATTATCAGTATCTGTAATTGGAGCAGTCCATTTTTTTGGTAAACCAGTGGTTTCAGTGTCAAATATTAAAAACATGTATTAGAATATTTTGTGAAAGTATGAGAATTTAAAAGTATGAATTTAATAGATTTTACAATTCCTAAGCTGTACTTTTTTATTAACAAATTATACAAAGTTTTAAAGAACTTTATATTTGATGTGAATTATTTGATTATCAGGACATGACAATTACTTTCTTTATATTTCATCTTCAATAAAATATACTAAAATACTATATGTTATATGGAAATAACTCACTATATTTGCGCACTTAATTAATAACCAAGGTTTCGTACCTTAAAATTTAAAACAAATGTCAGTAAAAATTAGACTACAAAGACACGGTAAAAAAGGAAAACCATTCTATTGGATAGTAGCTGCAGATGCTCGCTCTAAGAGAGATGGTAAGTATTTAGAAAAAATTGGGACTTATAATCCTAATACTAATCCAGCTTCTATTGATTTAGATGTTGATGGTGCCGTAAAATGGTTGCAAAATGGAGCACAACCAACAGACACTGCAAAAGCAATTTTATCTTATAAAGGAGCTATGCTAAAAAATCATTTAGTAGGAGGTGTTGCTAAAGGTGCTTTAACTGAAGAGCAAGCTGAAGAAAAATTTCAAGCTTGGGTAGCAGAAAAAGACGCAAAAATAGCAGCCCAAAAAGATGGTTTAACAAAATCTAAGGAGGATGCTAAAGCGGAGGTATTAGCTGCTGAAGTTAAAATTAATGAAGAGCGTTTAGCTGCTGTTCAAGAAGCAGAGAATGAAGCAATAAAAGTTGCTGCAGATGCAAAGGCTGCTGCTGAAGCTGCAGAAAATGTAGTTGAAGAAGTTGCTCCTGAATCTATTGATGATGCACAAGCTGCTGCAACAGAAGAAGGAAAAACAGAGTAATTTATTGTTACGAAAATGCGTAAAGAAGATTGTTTTTATTTAGGCAAAATCGTAAGAAAACATAGTTTTAGAGGTGAGGTAGTAATCAAATTAGATACTGACGAACCTGAATTATATCAAAATTTGGAATCAGTATTTGTTGCTTTAGGTAACAATCTGGTTCCTTTTTTTATTGAAACTATTTCACTTCAAAAAGGAAATCAACTTCGTATTCGTTTTGAAGATGTTGAAAATGAAGCTGATGCTGATGCAATTTTAGGTATTGAGGTTTATTTACCATTGAAATTTCTTCCGAAGTTAACAGGGAATAAATTTTACTTTCACGAAATAATAGACTTTGATATTGAAGATGTTAATTATGGTTATCTGGGTGTAATTACTGGCGTTAATGATTCATCAGCTCAACCGCTATTTGAAGTAAATTCAAATGGTACAGAAATTTTTATTCCAATGATTGACCATTTCATTAAAAAAGTTGATAGAGAAAATACTAAGATTATTGTTGAAACCCCAGAAGGTTTAATAGATTTATATTTAAATCAATAAATAATAATTTAGAGAGGTGGCCGAGTGGTCGAAGGCGCACGCCTGGAAAGTGTGTATACGGCAACGTATCGAGGGTTCGAATCCCTTCCTCTCTGCGATAACACAACCAAAAAAAAACAAAAGCCTATAAATACTATGTTTATAGGCTTTTAATTTTTTAACCAAAATTTCAACCTGATTATAAAATGTTGTATTTTCACTTGTGGAATTAAAATTTATGTTTAAAAAATTATTTATAGTGTTATTTTATTCGTTACTAGTTGTATCGTGTACTTATTTCGAAAATAAATGGGAAAGAGAATCAATACAAGTAATTGATACAGTTGTTGATTTTAATACAGTTGATGCATTTCCATTATTTCCAAATTGTAAAGACATTCCATCAAGAGAAAAACAGAAAATTTGCTTCCAAATTGAGATTGCACAACATATTTACGCATCTTTAAAAGAATATCAATTAAATGCTACAGAAATAGTAAATGATACTATTTTAGTGAAGTTAAAAGTTAATGTTTTGGGTAGAACAAGTTTATCTGAAATTTTAATTTCAGATAAAACAAAAGAGCAACTACCTGAATTTGATAGTATTTTAAAAGTAAGTTTACAAAATTTACCAACATTGAAACCCGCTATAAAGAGGGACATGCCTGTAACAACAGAGTTTACATTACCAATAATTTTAAAAAATTAATTAGTCATTAAGCATTTGCCATAAAGTATCTTTTAATTTTACTAACCCTTGTTGGGCAACCGACGAAATAAAAAGTATTTTTATATTTTTAGGTAGTTCTTTTTTAATTTCTTCTTTTAACTCATCATCTAACATATCCGATTTAGAAATAGCTAAGAGTCTATTTTTATCTAATAATTCTGGATTATGCTGTTTTAATTCGTTTAATAAGATATCATATTCTTTTTCAATATTATCTGAATCTGCAGGAATTAAAAATAATAACGTTGAATTTCGTTCTATATGTCTTAAAAATCTATGGCCAAGACCTTTACCCTCTGCTGCTCCTTCAATAATACCAGGGATATCAGCCATTACAAAAGTTTGAAAATCTCTGTATTGTACAATTCCTAAATTTGGTTTAAGAGTTGTAAAAGCATAGTCTGCAATTTTTGGTTTAGCAGCTGTAAGCACGGATAATAATGTAGATTTTCCAGCATTTGGAAAACCAACTAGACCAACGTCAGCTAATAATTTAAGTTCTAATTGAAACCAAGATTCTTTTCCATCTATACCAGGTTGTGCATACCGTGGCGTTTGATTTGTAGATGACCTAAAGTTCCAATTTCCAAGACCACCCATTCCACCTTCTAACAAAATTTGTTCAGTATTTTCTGTAGTTATTTCGAAAAGTATTTCCTGAGTCTCTATATCTCTAACAATTGTACCAAGTGGCACACTTATATAAACATCTTCACCATCTTTTCCGGAACTTCTTGATTTACTTCCATGACCACCGTGTTCTGCTCTAAAGTGTTTATTGAATTTTAAATGAAAAAGCGTCCATAAATTTGGATCAGCTTTTAAGATTATATGACCTCCACGACCACCATCACCACCATCTGGACCTCCTTTGGTAATGTATTTTTCCCTGTGCAAATGCACAGATCCACCGCCACCTTTTCCAGAACTAGCATATACTTTAGTATAATCTACAAAATTTCCTTCAGTCATTATTTATAGTTTGTTAAAAACGTCACTTAAACGCTTCGTAATTTCACTAATTTCGCCAACACCATCTATACCAAAATATTTATTTTGGGTTTGGTAATATTCTTTTAAAATTTCGGTTTTTGTATAGTATTCGTTGAATCTATTTAAAATTTTATTTTCATCTTGATCATCAGATCTACCACTTGTTTTACCGCGTTCTAATAACCGAGCAATCAATAAACTTGTTGGCACTTCAATTGTAAGCATTCCTCCAATAGTTTCTCCTTTTTCTTCTAATAGTTCGTCTAGGGCTATGGCTTGTGCTTTAGTTCTTGGAAATCCATCAAAAATAATTCCGTTAGAAGCTGGTAATTTATTTACAACAGTTTTTAGCATTTTTATGGTAACATCGTCTGGCACTAAGTTGCCTTTATCTATATATGATTTAGCTAATATTCCAAGTTTAGTTTCTCGTTTCATATGAGATCTAAAAACATCCCCTGTAGAAACATGTGTTAGGTTGTATTTTGCCTTCAGTAAATCTGCCTGAGTTCCTTTTCCAACACCTGGAGGACCAAATAAAAGTATATTTTTGATTGTTGGTTTTGGAGTTATTTGATAGATACTTGAAAGATTTCTCCCTAAGCCATCATAATCAAGTCCATAACCTACAATAAATTTATCAGGAATAGCTATACCAATATAATCTATAGGTAATTCTTTTTTAAATACATCTGGTTTAAAAAATAAAGTTGCAATTTTTAATTGTTTTACTTTTTTATCTTTGAATATTTCATAAATTTCTTGAAGCGTATTCCCAGTATCAATAATATCTTCTAAAATAACTACGGTTCTACCTTCTAAATTTTCATTAATACCAACAAGTTGTTTTATTTTTCCTGAGGAGTTTGTTCCTTGGTAAGAAGCTAATTTAACAAATGAAACTTCACAATTGTAGTTGTATTCACGAATAAAATCGGCTACAAACATAAACGATCCATTTAAAATACCTATAAAAAGTGGAGTTTCGTCTTTACAATCTCCAGAAACTTGTTTTACTAATTGTTTTATTGCTTTTGCAATTTTTTTTTCGGAAATGTATGTTTTAAAATACTTGTCGTGTAGTTTTATAATACTCATTGTTTGCTTTTCTACAAATTTAATAATCAAAATACAAATTTAGTTTTTATTTTGACTTTATTTTTTATTTTGAAATACAAAAACCGTTTTGACAACTCAAAACGGTTTTTGGTGTATTAAGTTTAACTTAAATTATTTTTTCTTCTTTTCTAATTTCTTAACGGTATCATACATTAAAGGTGATGCAATAAATAGCGATGAGTAGGTACCTACAACAACTCCAATAATTAATGCAAACATAAAGCCTTTAATAGAATCTCCACCAAATAAGAAGATTGCAAATAATACGACTAAAGTAGTTAAAGAAGTATTAATAGTTCTTCCTAAAGTAGAACTTAAAGCTTTATCAACTACATTATTAAATTTCCAAGAAGTATGAATACCAGTAAATTCTCTAATTCTATCAAAAATCACTACGGTATCATTCAATGAATACCCAACTACCGTTAGAATTGCTGCAATAAATGACTGTCCAATTTCCATGTCAAATGGTAAAATTTTATATAATAATGAGAATAAAGCTAATACAATTAACACATCATGAAATACTGCAACAACAGCTCCTAAACTGTATTGCCATTTTCTAAATCTTAATAAAATGTATAAGAATACAACTAGTAGAGACCCTAATATTGCCCAACCTGCTGCTGTTTTAATATCATCGGCAATAGTTGGCTCAACTTTAATAGAACTCATTACACCTACTTTATTTTCACCTTCATATCCAGGTTTAAACTCATCTAAAGTTAAAGTTTCTGGTAGATATTTTTTTAATAAACCGTTGTACAATAATTCTTGAACTTCATCATCAACATGATTTCCTTCTTCTTCAATTTTATATTTTGTAGTTATTTTTAACTGACTTGCATTACCATACGTTTTTACTTCTGGAGCACTTCCAAAAACATCTTTTAAAGTACTAGCAACATCAGAGGCATTTGTAGGCTGTTCAAATTTTACGATATAAGATCTTCCTCCAACAAAGTCAACACCATAATTTAAATTATTTGTAAATAAAGAACCTAATCCAATAAGTATAATAGTAGCTGAAATTACATACGCAATTTTTCTATTTTTCAAGAATTCAATACCTTCATTTTTGAACCAATTTTTAGTAATATTAGTATTGAAAGTAAATACTTTTCCTTTTGCTGCGTACCAATCTATTAATAAACGAGTAATAAATACAGCAGTAAATAGAGACGTTACAATACCTACCATTAAAGTGTAAGCAAATCCTTTTACGGGTCCTGTACCAAAAACATATAATATTACTCCAGTTAGCATTGTTGTAATATTGGCATCAATAATTGCAGATAAAGCTCCTTTAAAACTAAAACCGTGGTTAATAGAAGCTTTTAGCCCTTTTCCTTTGTCTAATTCTTCTTTAATTCTTTCAAAAATAATTACGTTCGCATCAACAGACATACCTATTGTTAAAATAATACCTGCAATACCTGGCAAAGTTAATACGGCACCAAAGGCAGTTAAAATTCCAAAAATAAATAATAGGTTAACTGCTAGTGCAACATCAGCAAATATACCAGCTTTTCCATAATAGAAAATCATCCATAATAAAACTAGCAGTAATGCCAATGCAAAAGAACTTAAACTGCTATCAATAGCTTTTTGTCCTAAGGATGGTCCAACAACTTCAGATTGTATGATATGTGCCGCAGCAGGTAATTTACCGGCTTTTAATACGTTTGCAATATCCTGTGCTTCTTCAACGGTCATACTTCCACCTGAAATAGAAGTTCTACCTGTTGTAATTGCAGTATTTACTGAAGGAGCGGTATACACATAATCATCTAATACAACTGCTACAAATTTCCCTACATTTTCAGTAGTCATTTTACCCCATTGTCTAGATCCTGTAGCATTCATTGTCATACTCACTTCAGGTTTCCCTGTTTGTCCATATTCCTGACTAGCATCATCAATTACATCACCTTCAATTGGAGCAACATCTTCACGGTTAGATTTTATTCCGTATAAATAAATTAATTGAACGTTTTCTCCAGTTGCAGCTACTTTTGAACTAAAAGGTTTTGCATCCCAAAGAAATTTAGCATATTTCATATCGTTAGATAATACAGCTCGAACATCTTTTCTTGCTAAATATGAATTTACTTTAGAAGTATCAGCAACTTTCGCAGTTGCAATAATAGAAGATACTTGATTTTCAGATTGAGGGACACTTGGAGTTAATACTGTAAATAAATTAGCAACTTTTTTAGTTGCTAAAGAATCAGAAACTTCTCCTAAAAGATCATCTAATTCATCTTTTACAATAGTAGTAGTATCAACTTTTGTTTCTTCTTTTAAGAAATTTTCAACAACAGCATTTGCTGCGAAAAAGAAATTTGCTGTTTCTTGATTTGAATAAACTTCCCAAAATTGTAATTCGGCAGTACTTTGTAATAATTTTTTAACACGATCAATATCTTTTGCTCCAGGGAGTTCAATTAAAATACGACCTGAATTTCCAATTCTTTGAATATTTGGTTGTGTAACTCCAAATTTATCAATACGACTACGTAATACTTCAAAAGCGGTATTTACAGAACCTGTAACTTCAGCTTCAATAATTGGCATTACTTCTTCATCTGTTAATTTAAAGTTTATTTTTTCACGTAAAGATTTGTTTCCAAAAATACTTGGATCACTTAGTTTTACTGTTCCGTCACTTACTTTTTCGAAGTTATCATAAAACAATGTTAAAAATGTTTTATCACTATTTTTTTGAGCTACAGTTGCTTTTGCAAGAGCTTCATTAAAAATAGGGTTTTTAGAATCGTTAGATAAACCAATTAAAATATCTTTTACAGAAACTTGTAAAATAGCATTAATACCTCCTTTAAGGTCTAATCCTAAATTTAGTTCTTTATCTTTAATATCATTGTAACTAAATTTAGAAAAACCTAAATCAATAACAGGTTTGTTTGCAATAGAGTCTAAATAAACTCGTTCTAATTTAGCAATCTCTTTTCCATTGTTGGATCTTAATTCAGCATATTCTTTTGCATTATTTTCAACGCCATTTGTAAACCATGTGAATGATAATTGATATAAACTTACTAATCCAAATAGAATAGCGAATAATTTTATAAGCCCTTTGTTCTGCATCTTAATTTTTTTTATATAAAATTCATTTGTAATAAACGTGCAAATATATAATTTCAAATAGGAACAAACAATACTTTTTTAGCTTTTTATACCTATAAGTTAGCATGAATTAAATTATTCAAAATTTGAAATCTGAATTTCTTATATTTGCATCTTAAATTTTTGAAGAATGAAGCATTTATCTGATATAGAAATTGCACAAGAAAAAGAACTTATTCATATAAAAAATATTGCAGCTAAATTAGGCATTAAAGAAGATGATTTAGAAATGTATGGCAAATACAAAGCTAAACTTCCTTTAGAGTTGATTGATGAAGAAAAAATTAAACAAAATAATTTAGTTTTAGTCACAGCAATTACCCCTACGCCTGCAGGAGAGGGAAAAACAACAGTTTCAATTGGTTTGACTGAAGGATTAAATAAAATAGGTAAGCAAGCTACGGTAGTTTTACGTGAACCTTCTTTAGGGCCCGTATTTGGTATAAAAGGCGGTGCTGCTGGTGGAGGATATTCTCAAGTTGTACCTATGGAAGATATAAATCTTCATTTTACAGGAGATTTTAATGCTATTGAAAAAGCTAATAATTTGTTGTCTGCATTAATTGATAATAATTTGCAAAGTAAATGTTGTAGTTTTAACCTAGACCCAAGAACTATATTGTGGAAACGTGTTATTGATATGAACGACCGTTCATTGCGTAATATAATAATAGGATTAGGAGGAACCGCAAATGGAATTCCTAGGGAAGATGGTTTTAATATTACCCCAGCTTCTGAAGTAATGGCAATTTTATGTATGGCTACTGACTTTGCAGACTTAAAAAGGCGATTAAGTGACATTTTTATAGGATTTACTTTTGATAAAAAACCAATTTTCGCTCGTGATTTAAAAGCACAAGATGCTATGGCAATTTTATTAAAAGATGCTATAAAACCCAACTTAGTACAGACTTTAGAAGAAAACCCTGCAATAATACATGGTGGTCCATTCGCAAATATAGCGCAAGGTACAAATTCAATTATAGCTACAAAAATGGGATTAACATTATCTAATTATGTGGTTACGGAAGCTGGTTTTGGTGCAGATTTAGGTGCTGAAAAATTTCTAAATATTAAATGTGTTGCAGCAGATTTAAATCCTAAGGCAGTAGTTTTAGTCGCAACCATTAGAGCTTTACGTCACCATGGAGGCGCAACAAAAGAAGCATATAATACTCCAAATATTCAGTTTGTAAAAGATGGCTTTTGTAATTTGGAAAAACATATAGAGAATGTTAGAAAATTTAATATTGAACCAGTAGTTGCAATAAATACCTTTATAAATGATACTTATGAAGAAATAAATTACATTATTGATACATGTAAAGAATTAGGAGTACAGGCAGTAGTTTCAGATGGATGGGCAAAAGGAGGAAAAGGAACTATAAAATTGGCAGAAGCTGTTGTAGCAATTGTTGAATCTCATAAAACACATTTTACTCCTATTTATAATTGGAATGAACCAGTTAAAACTAAAATTGAAAAAATAGCAAAAGAAATTTATGGGGCTGCAGGAGTGGATTATGATAAAAAAGCAAAATTAAACTTAAAACGTATTGAAAGGTTAGGTTTTAATGATTTTGCGGTTTGCATGGCAAAAACCCAAAAATCTTTTTCAGATAATGAAACTTTAGTAGGAAGACCAAAAGATTTTATTGTTACTGTTCGTGAAATTGAAATAGCGGCTGGAGCAGAATTTATAATTCCTATATTAGGTAGAATGATGCGTATGCCTGGTTTACCTGGTAAACCAGCTTCTGAAAAAATGGAAATAGATGATGATGGTGTTATTTCTGGATTATCATAAATAATTTTAATAATATTTAAAAAAGAGTCTTATCAATTAGGGCTCTTTTTTTATGAAATAGTATTAAATCCCTAGAGTTGTTTATGCATTATTTTAAACCATAAAGGAGGAACTAATGCTAATAACATCATGCCGGGATAACCTGTAATCATTTGAGGGCTATTTGGTAGCGAGTCTAATAATTGATATTGTTTATTTGCTTTAAAATGATGGTCAGAATGACGAGATAATTCAAATAAAATACTTCTACCAACAATATGATTTGAATTCCAAGAATGAGATGGTTGCACTCTTTCATAATTCCCATTTTCTTTTAATTTCCGGAGTAAACCATAGTGTTCAATGTAATTTACAGTTTCAAGCATTAATATTCCAAAAATTGAAGCTGCTAAAAAAGCAAGTACAACTTCAATATTAAAAATGAAATAAATTGTAAATAACAATATTATTTGTGCAATAGAGTATATGAGCATGCTGTTTGAAAATGATAAAAAATATTTTCCTTTCTTTTTTAATTTGTTAGTTTCAATTTTCCAAGCTTGAAAATAACTTCCAATTTGTGATCGAAACCAAAAAGTAAAAACAAGCTCACCTTTTCTTGCAGTTGCTGGGTCTTTTGGTGTTGCAACATTGTAATGATGGCCACTATTATGGTAAGGTAAAAAGTGTGTTTCTAATGAAGTAAGTAAAAGAATTTCACCTAAAAATTGCTGAAATCTATTTGTTCTGTGTCCTAATTCGTGTCCAACATTAATTCCTAAAATACCACATAAAATTCCTAAAGAACTTATTCTTCCAATTATTTCATAAGGTTTTAATTCCTCTTGAATTGCAAATAGAAAGAAAATTACAAACCCAATTTGTATAGGAACTGTAGTAAAAAGAACAATATTAAAGTACCTATCTTTTTTAAGCTCTTTTTTTGCATCTAAGCTAGAGTTTTTATTATTTGGCTTAAAAAATAATTCTAAAATAGGTATAAGTACAAATGAAAAAATAATAGGGGAATAGGTCCAAATACCATAATTAGTAAAAGAAATGTATGCGGTAAAAGCAAGTATAAATACGCTTAAATATTTTAATTTGTTCATAACAATGTACATTTTAAAGTAGATAAATATACATTAAAAATGAAGAGGCTGTCTAAAAAGTAGAATTTACGTCAACCTGAACCTGATTCAGGTTCTCATAATGATTGGTAACCAGTATGATAAGATTCTGAAATAAATTCAGAATGACGAATTTCATGACTTTCTATACAGCCTCTTAAAATATTATTTAAAAGTTGTTAGTCTAACAATGTATTTGTTTTTTTAACACCTTCAGCACTTGTGTGTAATTTAGTCATTTCAGCTTCAGAAAGTTCTATTTCAACAATCTTTTCAATACCGTTTTTACCAATAATACATGGAACACCAATTGAAAGGTCATTTAAGCCATATTCCCCTTCTAATAAAGCTGAACAAGGGAACATTTTATGTTGATCGCAAGCAATTGCCTGTACCATTGAAGAAACTGCTGCACCTGGAGCGTACCAAGCACTTGTTCCTAACAATTTAGTTAATGTTGCACCACCAACTTTTGTGTCTTCAACAACTTGTTGCATTCGTTCTTTAGTTAAGAATTCTGAAACAGCAACACTATTACGTGCAGCTTTACCAATTAAAGGAACCATACCTGTATCACTATGTCCTCCAATTACCATTCCATCAACATCAGATGTAGGGCAACCTAAAGCTTCAGATAAGCGGAATTTAAAACGTGCGCTATCTAGAGCTCCACCCATACCAATAATTCTGTTTTTAGCAATTCCTAATGCTTTGTGTGCTAAGTAAGCCATGGTATCCATTGGATTACTAACTACAATAATAATAACGTTTGGTGAATGTTCTATTAAACTTGTTGTTACGGTTTTTACAATACCTGCATTAATTCCAATTAACTCTTCACGTGTCATTCCTGGTTTTCTAGGAATTCCACTTGTGATAACAGCAATATCACTACCGGCTGTTTTTGAGTAATCGTTTGTTGTTCCTGTAATTTTAGTGTCGAACTTCATTAATGAAGCTGTTTGCATTAAATCCATTGCTTTACCTTCTGCAAAACCTTCTTTAATGTCAATTAATGTTACTTCTGATGCGAAGTTTTTAATAGCGATGTATTCAGCGCAACTTGCACCTACAGCACCTGCTCCTACTACTGTTACTTTCATATTATTGTGTTGTTTATAAGTGTTAAAAAAATGAACATTAAAAGTACAATTTTTTAAACTAAATTGATGTAATATTTATAACAAAAAAAGGATTGTTAATTAACAATCCTTTTAATTTAAGAGTTTGAAAGTGCTATCTAAAACTAAATGCCACTCCGGCAGATGCCGTATTGTATTCTTTAAAGGTGTAATCTCCATAAATTTTAAAGAAACCTAAGCCAATTCTTAGCCCTAATGTTCCTCTTGCCCCGTTTGCATTAAATTTAGAATTTATAGGATCTGTTACGGTTTCATTTACTGTATTATTGCTACCTTCGAGAGTATATTCAAGGTCATAAGTTCCATTTAATTTTAAGGTTGAAGTACCTTTATCATAACCAATTGCACCATAAATTGTAACAAAAGGAAAATCCAATGAAGCAATTGTTTGTATTGTGAAAGTGTTAAATTTAAGGGTTGCTTCCTGATTGTTACCATCTAAACCGTTAATACTTGCTAAATCATAAGTAATATTCATCGTTGTAAAACCACCAAAAACAGATACATTTAGAGGTAATCTATCTAAAGGTCCAAAATATTGCATTAAATTGTGCTTAACTCCAAAACCAATTAAATTCCCTTTAACATCATCAGTATTAACTTCAGGCAAAAAGCGAATACTAATATCTGTGTCGAAAGGAATTCCTAAGCTAGCTTGAATCATGGGTGAAGGAACTGCATTAAGAGGCAAATCACCACCAATACCATCGGGCATATCAAACTCTGCAACTTTATAATCATTTGCTTCAGGAATTCTAACACCAATTGTACTATTGTTATTGCCGCCCATTACTGCCTGAATTTTACGATCTCCACTTTCTAAAGTTAAGTATTGATAATCACTTTCATTAAATTGAAATGTTCTTGATGATTTTGGAACTATAGCCGCATTTGTATTTATAGTAATGTCAAAACCCAATTTTTTATGGGTTTTTGCGGTATGATACCAACCGTCATTTAAACTATATGCCATTCCTTCCATTACAGGAGTCATATAATTTTTTATTAAAAGGGATGCATCATCTTTAGCTAATAATAGCATTTCTAATTCTTGAGATTTTGCAGAAAAATTAAAAATAAATAATAATAAAAGTAGAATTGTTTTTTTCATGATAGGGGTTTTTTTAAGTAATGTAAAGGTATAAATAAAGATTTTAACATAAAAAAAGACTTTCTGAAAAAGTAAAATTTATTTGACCTGAATATGTCATCCTATGTTTGTAGAAGTATGATTCAGGTTATCATCATTAATAAGCTCTTTTAGAGTTGTAATAATATAAAAAAAGACCGCTTTTTTTAAGCAGTCTTTTAAAATGATTAGAGATATTAATTAAGCATCAATATTTGCATATTTTGCATTTTTTTCAATAAATGCTCTACGAGGAGGAACTTCATCACCCATAAGCATAGAGAAAACTCTATCTGCTTCAGCTAAATTATCAATGACAACTTGTCTTAATGTTCTAAATTCAGGGTTCATAGTGGTATCCCAAAGTTGTGTTGCGTTCATTTCTCCAAGACCTTTGTAACGTTGTATATTTACATTTCCACCTAAATTATGAGCAATTAAATCACGTTGATCATCATTCCAAGCATATTCTTTTTTCTGTCCTTTTTTCACTAAATATAGTGGTGGAGTTGCAATAAATATATGTCCATTTTCAATTAATTCTTTCATATATCTAAAGAAGAATGTAAGAATTAATGTAGCAATGTGACTACCATCAACATCGGCATCACACATAATAACCACTTTGTTATAACGTAATTTACTTAAATTTAAAGCTCTAGGATCTTCTTCTGTTCCAATTGAAACTCCTAATGCTGTAAACATATTTTTAATTTCTTCGTTTTCAAAAACTTTATGTTGCATAGCTTTTTCAACGTTTAAAATTTTACCTCTTAATGGCAAAATTGCTTGAAAAGCTCTATCACGTCCTTGTTTTGCTGTACCACCTGCTGAATCACCCTCAACTAAGAAAATTTCACATTTTTCAGGATCTGTTTCAGAACAGTCACTTAATTTACCAGGTAAACCTCCGATTGACATCACCGTTTTACGTTGTACCATTTCACGTGCTTTACGAGCTGCGTGGCGAGCAGTTGCGGCTAAAATTACTTTTTGTACAATTATTTTAGCATCATTTGGGTTTTCTTCTAAATAATCTTGCAGCATTTCAGAAACTGATTGACTTACTGCTGAAGATACTTCACGATTTCCTAATTTGGTTTTGGTTTGTCCTTCGAATTGAGGTTCTTGAACTTTTACAGATACAATAGCTGTTAATCCTTCGCGGAAATCATCTCCGGCAATATCAAACTTTAATTTGTCTAACATTCCAGAAGCTTCAGCGTATTTTTTAAGTGTGTTTGTTAATCCACGTCTAAAACCAGAAAGATGAGTACCACCTTCATGAGTATTAATGTTATTTACGTATGAGTGTAAATTTTCTGTGTATGAAGTATTGTACACCATAGCAACTTCAACAGGAACCCCGTTTTTTTCACCTTCCATTGAAATCACTTTAGCCGTAAGGCGCTCTCTAGTAGCATCTAAATATTCAATAAATTCAGGTAAACCAATTTCACTAAAAAACTTTTCAAAAGTAAAGTTTCCTTCTTCATCTTTAGTTCTTTTATCAGTTAAAGTTATAGTAAGCCCTTTATTTAAATACGAAAGCTCACGCATACGTGTTGCCAATGTTTCGTAACTAAATTCAATAGTTTGTGTAAAAATTGAGGTGTCTGGTAAAAAAGTAACCATAGTACCTTTATCGTCACTGTTACCAATAGTTTTTGTAGGGTACAATGCTTTACCTCTCTCATATTCCTGTTCCCAAATTTTACCATCTAAATAAACAGTTGCTCTCAAATGCTCAGAAAGTGCATTTACTACAGAAACACCAACACCGTGTAAACCACCGGAAACTTTATATGAATCTTTATCAAATTTACCTCCGGCACCAATTTTAGTCATTACAACTTCTAGTGCAGAAATACCTTCTTTTTTGTGTATTCCAACAGGAATACCACGACCATTATCTTTTACAGATACTGAATTATTTTCATTAATAATTACGTTAATGGTATCACAATGACCAGCCATTGCTTCATCAATAGAGTTATCAACTACTTCATACACTAAGTGGTGTAATCCTCTTACACTAATATCTCCAATATACATGGAAGGGCGCTTACGCACATGTTCCATTCCTTCTAAAGCCTGAATACTATCGGCTGAATAATCGTTTTTTTTAACTTCTTCGCTCATCGTTTAAAAATTAATTTAATATATATACTATAACTTCAAATATAATTATTGAATCAATTATTACATAGTTTATAAATTTGTTAAAGCTATAAGTTATTAACAATTGTGAATTAGTTGAAAGTCTTTTAAAATAGCTTAAAACAGCTTTAATAATTGTTTTATAACTTTTTAAAAATGTGTTATGGTAGAAAAAATTGAAGTGTCTTATTTGGCTTTATTTAAAGCCTGAAAATTCAAAATTCAAAAATTTTATACTTAATAGTTTAATAAAAAAAGCAGGTTTTGAATTACTTCAGAAAAAAATGATTGTTTTTTTGTTTAAAATTATAATGTTAAGAAAAAACATGTAGAAAGTAGATGCTATATTTATAATAATATTATTTTTGCAGATGCAACATAAGGTACTTATTTTAGATTTCGGGTCGCAATACACACAATTAATTGCACGGAGAGTTAGAGAACTTAATATTTTTTGTGAGATTTTTCCTTACAATAGTAAAAACTTTATTTTAGATAATTACAAAGCTGTTATACTTTCAGGTAGTCCTTTTTCAGTGAGAGCCAAAGATGCTCCACATCCAAATTTATCAAATATTAAAGGGAAGTTACCTTTGTTAGGTGTTTGTTTTGGGGCGCAATTTATAGCGCACAATTTTGGTGGAAAAGTTACTGCTTCAAATACTCGTGAATATGGAAGAGCTAACTTATCTTTTGTAAAAGAAAATGAATTGTTTTTTGAAGGTGTGAGTGAAAGTAGCCAAGTTTGGATGAGCCATAGTGATACCATAGTTAATTTACCTGAAAATTGTGAGTTAATTGCAAGTACAAACGATGTTGAAAATGCTGCTTTTAAAATTAAAAATGAAACTACTTTTGGAATTCAATTTCATCCAGAAGTTTATCACTCAAAAGATGGTTTGAAAATTCTAGAAAATTTTTTGGTAAAAATTAGTAGAGTTGCACAAACTTGGACACCTGATTCTTTTGTGGAATCAACAGTAGAAAAACTTAAGAATAAGCTTGGGAATGATAAAGTTATTTTAGGATTATCAGGAGGTGTAGATTCAACAGTAGCGGCAGTATTATTGAGCAAAGCTATCGGAAAAAATTTGTATTGCATATTTGTGAATAATGGTTTGTTACGTAAAAATGAGTTTAAAAATGTATTAGATCAATACAAAGGAATGGGTTTAAATGTGAAAGGTGTTGATGCTTCGGCACGTTTCTTGAATGAGCTTGTAGGAGAAGAAGATCCTGAAGGAAAACGAAAAATAATTGGTCGTGTTTTTATTGAAGTGTTTGATAATGAAGCACATTTATTAAAAGATGTAAAATGGTTAGCCCAAGGTACTATTTATCCTGATGTTATTGAATCGGTTTCAGTAAGTGGAGGGCCTTCAGCAACAATTAAATCGCATCACAATGTGGGTGGTTTACCAGATTTTATGAAGTTGAAAGTTGTAGAACCTTTAAAAATGTTGTTTAAAGATGAGGTTAGAAGAGTTGGAAAATCATTAGGGATTGATGCAGAATTATTGGGGAGGCATCCTTTTCCAGGACCTGGTTTTGGAATTAGAATTTTAGGAAATATCACTGAAGAAAAAGTTAAAATTTTGCAAGAAGTTGATGCTATTTTCATTAATGGATTAAAAGAAGCAGGCTTATATAATAAAATTTGGCAAGCAGGTGCAATTTTATTGCCTGTAAATTCTGTAGGTGTTATGGGCGATGAACGTACTTATGAAAAAGTAGTGGCTTTAAGAGCAGTAGAATCCACAGATGGAATGACTGCTGATTGGGTAAATTTACCGTATGAATTTTTACAAAAAATATCAAACAAAATAATAAATGGTGTAAAAGGCGTTAATAGAGTAGTGTATGACATTAGTTCTAAACCACCAGCAACAATTGAATGGGAATAAAAACTTCAATTAAAAATTAAATTTCGTTTATGAATAAAATAAAACTGTTAGTACTATTTCTTTTTTTAAGTTGTGCTATTTCATTTGCGCAAGAAAAAAAATATGTTTCATATACCACAAAAAAGGGTGAAACAATTAAGAGTATTGCGAAAGAATATAAAATGTCTAAAAAGGATTTGCGACGATTAAATCCTGGTGTAGGAAAAAAGCCAAAAGCCAATACCGTAATTATAGTTCCAAATAAAAATTTTGGTAAAGTTATAACTGAAATTAAAGCGATAGATGATAATCGTTATACTGTGCAATCTAAAGAAACGCTTTTTGGAATTTCAAAAAAGTTTGGAATTACTATAGAGGAACTTAAAAGTGCAAATCCCAATTTAGTAATTGGGCTTCAAATTGGAATGAAATTAGTTATTCCAAAACAAACGGAAGCACAAGTAAAAGATTCTGTAAATTATGTGCTACATACCGTTATTATAGATGATACAATTTACAATTTAACAAAACGATATGAAGTAACTGAGGACGATTTATTTAATTTAAATCCGTCTTTAAAAGAAGGTTTAAAACTGGGAATGTTGTTAAAAGTGAAGCCTATTGAAATTCATGAAGAAGAAATTAATTTTTTTGTTGAAAATATTGATATTGAAAAGGAGTTAAATGTAGTTTTTATGCTGCCGTATCAGTTAAATAAATTAAACGATTCAATTAGAACTGGAAGTTTTGAAAAAAGTAATTCTTTATTAAATATCACCACCGATTTTCATTTAGGAGCTACTATGGCAATAGATTCATTACGTCAAAAAGGGTTGAGAATTAACGTAACTTTTTTAGATACTGAAAATTCAAATTATAAATTACAGTATTTGCTAAATAAAAATGATTTTAGTGATACAGATGTTGTAATTGGACCATTATTTTTTGATAAAGCACTCTGGGTTTCAAAACATATTAAAACACCAGTAATTGCTCCGTTATATTCTAAAAAACAAGATTCGCTATCAGCAGGAAACTTAGTAAAATCTTCTCCAAATTATAAAGTGTATGAAAATAAGTTGTTAGCTTACATGGAAAAGTCATATAATGGTGAAAACGTGGTTGTTATAAATGATGATAAACCTAAAAATCAATCAAAACTTTGGAGGGTAGTTAACAAACTAAAAGCTTTTGATTCAATTCAGAATATTGAAGTTATTAAGCCTGAAAACGGCTTAATTAATAAAAAAGTTTTTATGGAAAAGTTAGATACTTTGGGTAAAAATTGGGTGCTTCTAATTAGCAATGAGATTGTTACTACATCTGCTACAGTTAATAATTTAAAAACCTACGCAGAAGATGTCGATATTAGTTTATTTGCAATTACAAAAGGGAGAAATTTTGAAACTATTAATAACAGTTTTTTAGGCAAGCTAAATTTTGTATATCCAACTTCAGATTTTATGAATATGGACGACATTAAAACTCAAAGATTTTATAAGAAATACAAATCTAAAAATTATGCATTACCTTCAAAATTTGTAATTAGAGGTTTTGATGTGACTTATGATGCTTTAATTAGAATTGCAAGTGCAAATAATTTTGAAGAAGGACTAAAATTAGGGATATCCTCAAGACTGTCTTGCATTTTTGATTACAATAAAAAATTATTTGGAAGTTTTGAGAATGAAGGTGTATTTTTAATTAAGTACACAAAAGATTTAGATACAATTATTTTAGAATAAATAAATTAAGATATAAAAAAACCTCAACGTTAACGTTGAGGTTTTTTTATATAATTTAATTGTTACATTTTCTTCATTTGATTTTTTAGCATTTTAATTTGCTCTGCTAAAACTTTTTGAGTATCTAATTTTTTTGCTTCGTTAATTAGCATTGTGGCTTCGCGTTTTCTTCTTTTAGACATTGCAATACCAGCTAATTGTAACTTTGCCATTGCAATATCATGTTTCATACTTAAACCTAAACTTAATGCTTTTTTAAAAAATTTTTCAGCTTGTGTAAGATTGGTTTGAGACACCATAATTCCTTGTAAAAAATTATAATACCCTTGTTGTTTTTGAACTAAAGCACTGCTTGGATTTTTAATATAAGTTAACCATTTACTAGCGCCTGCAAAATTTTGTTTTCTTAGTTGCCAAAAGGCTAATAATATAAATTCATTTTTAAAGTAAAATAATACGAAAATACCAGCTAGTAAAACCAATGAAATACCGTTCATGATGTTACTATCAATAAATTGAAAAACCGACCAAACTAAAATTGCAGTTGCAATTACTAATTTTATATACTTATTAAACATTGATTATCTATTTTTTTTGTGGATTGCAAAGTTACATTTTTGTAATGATTTTAATTATTTTTTATAATATTTTTTAAATTTAAAATAAGCCGCAGCAGCAATGAGAATAAAAGCCAACATAGTGTAATATACGAATGTTGGTGTTATTACTTTATCTCCACTTGCATAGGAATGTAATCCAGATAAATAAAAATTAACTCCAAAATAAGTAAATAATATGGATGCAAATGCTGCAACTGAAAAGAAATTAAACGTAAATCGACTTCTTAAACCAGGTACTAATCTTAAATGTAATATAAAAGCATATACCATAATACTAATAAGAGCCCAAGTTTCTTTAGGATCCCAACCCCAGTAACGACCCCAACTTTCATTTGCCCACATACCTCCTAAAAAGTTTCCTACTGTAATCATCACCAAACCAACGGTTAATGACATTTCATTAATAATGGTTAATTCTTTAATTTTTGGAGCTAATTGGGCTTTATTTTTTTTAGTTGTAAGAATTATTAATAGTAAAGAGATTAATCCTAAAATCATTCCTAAACCAAACGGACCGTAACTTGCTACAATAATGGCAACGTGAATCATTAACCAATATGAATTTAGTACAGGTTGAAGATTTGCAATTTCAGGATCCATCCAATTCCAATGGGCAATCATTAAAATAAATGCTGTTAAAAATGCAGTTGCAGCTATAGTCATCGATGATTTTCTTCC
>NZ_JASFZF010000002.1:0-13969 GCF_046055765.1 Lutibacter sp.
TAGCCACGATTTTCCACCAACTAAATTCACTAAAAATGCATCCTCAAATTTTTCTTGAGTTAAGAAGGAATTGACTTGTTTTTGAGTGACTTCTACTCCAGTTTCATCATCTATAAATGGAATACCATCAGCATCTAAATAAAAATTATTGGTTCGTAATAATGGGGAAATATCTAAATAATTATTTGATAATAAATTGGTGTTTACTTGAAACCACCAAAAGTTTGGATCTCGGTATTCAACACCTAAAGAATAAGCACGTTGTGGCGTTCCTGAAATATGATAATTTTTTAAATAGGCTGTTCCAAAATTACTATTTTCATCGGTAAAACTTTCAGATTGCAAATACAATTGTGGGTTATTATCATAAGTAAATTGACCAACTCCAGCAACTGCCAACAACTTAATAGTTGGTGTAGCCTGATATTCAAAGCTTAATTCAGCTCCAATATTCTTTTTATCAACTCCAGTGATAATTTCATTTACAAAATCGGCTTGATCACCCAATAATCCTTCTGCAAAAAAGAAAGATGTTTCAATAGCATCACTAAATTTTGTGTAATAAGTAGTAATCCTAGATTGAATTTTTGGTGAACGAAAAACATAGCTTACATCGCCTGAAATTATTTTTTCACTTGTTAAATCTGGAGTTATAGAATTATTAACTCTTGAATTTGAAAAAGAAGTTCTAATTGTTGGTGCGTTTGAAATAAACCCGCCGTTTATAGTTACTAAATGACGACCTGAATATTTATAGGTTAAACCTCCTTTCACACTAAGATTAGTAAATGTTACTTTTTTACTTTTTCCTAATGAATTAGACAAATATGTTCCATTTTGAAACAAACCTTCACGTTGATAATTGGTGTTTTTTAAGTTTAATCCAATAAAATAATCTAGTTTCCTTTTTGTGAATTGCAATTGAGCAAAAGCACTAGCTACTGAAGCATTTATTGTATAATTGTATTGAAATTTATCACCTACACCAACAACATTATTTGAGTTCAGTAAATTGTTTTGTTGCGCATCACCTTCCGCATATTGATCTAAATCTACAAAGCCACTTCCACCTAATAAATCTAACATATTTCCATAATTTTTAGATGTTAAATTTTTATAAGAAACACCTATATTTAAATTTATATTCTCAGTTAAAATGGCGTTAAACGTTGAATTCAACGAAATTTGAGTATCATCAACTCTATCTTCGTATAAATAATACAGCGAATTGCCATTATTCGAATTTACTTCATACAATTCATCCCAATTTATTTGTCCATTTTGCAATAATTCCTGTTCTGCTAAATACGCATTTGCATAATCTAAATTATTAGAAAATCGCAGATAACTACTTGGTAAATATTTCCAATACGTTGGATCTGGATTTGGTGCATTAAAATATCCTAAACGACTATTCCCAATATGCCCAAACTGATAAGCCAACGTTGTTTTTAAAGTCGTATTTTCTTTCGTGTAAAAATGACTTAACATTATAACAGGTTCTATAATTTCTTTCATTCTAGAGTTTCGTTTAGCACCTTCTTGATTTCCCCAATATGCATTGTATGTATCGCCTTTTAAATCGTACACTTCTTGTGTGTTTGGAGACGATTTTCCTCTTCTATTTGGAGCAACAAAAGCGGTTAAATTTAAGCTGTGGTGATTGTTTAATTTCTTTTCAATTGCTAAAAAACCAGCCCAAGCATTGTATGAAGTACCCTCTAAATAACCTTCATTGGCAATTCTTCGTGAGCCAGAAACAGTAATAGCCCAATTGTATTTACTCATTCCGGAAGCATAGGTTGCCATAACTCTACCCGTATAACTTTTATTGGTTGAAGAAAGGGAAATTTTAGTTACCTTTTGATAATCGGAAGCTCTTGTACTAAAATTGGTTGTTCCTAAAATCCCTCCAAATGTGTTTTCAGAAGCCGCTAAACCATTGGTAAATTCTTGATTTCTAAATGCATCATTCAATCCTCCCCAATCGCTCCATTGAGGTCGTCCACCAAATAATTTATTCATTTCAATACCATTTATAGAAATAGTTCCATAGCTAGAATCGTATCCACGAACTTTAAACCAGACTTGACCAAAATTAAAAGCAGCAGCTTTTAAATATCCATCTTTAGAAGATTGAAATAACCCAGCAATATAATCGGAACTTCGTTCTCCATCATTTAATAAATCATCATCTGATAAAGAAATTAATGTTGTTTCTTGAATTTCAGAAAAGATTTCATCTAAAAAAATAGTTCCTAAATATAAGTGTTGATTTTTATGAATAGTTATAGGTACGTTTTGATTTTGGTAACCATTATAAGTTAATTCTAAAACTTGATTACCAACAGGAATATTTTCAATAAAAAAATCACCCTTTGTAGTTGTTTCAACAAAAAAAGAAGTGTTTTTAATTTTTACCAAAACACCTTTTAATGGATTTTTAGAAGAAGCTTCAACTATTGTTCCTTGTATTGAAGTTCCTGTTTGTGAAGTTACATTTATTGTACAGCACAACCATACAATAGCAGTAATTACTATTATTTTCATTTGCAATTTTTTATTAAAAGTACTAAAAATATAAGAGTTTTACATTCTTTTTAATCTAAAAATTTAAAGTAACAATTTTACTCTTGTGTGTTAAAAATTGTTATTAAATTAGCTTCCTTATATAAAACCTATCATGAAACAATTTTCTTTAGTAATAGCTTGTATTTTATTTTTTTCAAATACAGTATTCAGTCAAAAAAAATATCAAATTAAAACAGTTGCTTTCTACAATCTAGAAAACTTGTATGATACCATTAATGACCCAAATAAAAATGATGAAGCCAGCCCTATGATGGAAATAAAAGAAAATAGAAGCGCTATTTATCAAAAAAAATTAAACAATATGGCTAAAGTTCTTTCTGAACTCGGCACAAAAGAAGCTAAAAACAGTCCTGTAATTTTAGGTGTTGCTGAAGTTGAAAATCGTACGGTTTTAGAAGATTTAATACATACATCTTACTTAAAAGATAAACAGTATAGTATTATTCACTATGATTCTCCAGATTTAAGAGGTATTGATGTTGCTTTATTATATCAATCCAACTATTTTAAACCAATACATCATGAAACTTTTGAATTAAAATTGTGGGATGAAAATGGTATGCGAATTTATACAAGAGATCAATTATTAGTTTCGGGTTATTTAGATAATGAATTAATTCATATAATAGTAAATCATTGGCCTTCTAGAAGAGGTGGAGAAGAAAAAAGTAGACCAAATAGAGAGAAAGCGGCTTATTTAAATACGCAAATTATTAAAAAAATAAAATTAAGTGACCCAAACCCTAAAGTGATTATTATGGGTGATTTAAATGACGACCCAACAAACTCTAGCTTAAAAAATATCTTAAAAACAAAAGCTATAAAAGCAAATGTACAAGAGGGTGATATTTACAATCCGATGGAAGATATGTTTAGACGTGGACAAAACACATTAGTGTATAGAGATAATATTAATTTATTTGATCAAATTATGATTACTTCTCCTTTATTAACAACAACGAAAGATTACTCTACTTACAAAATGTATAAAGTAAATGTTTTTAATCCTCAATATTTAACTACACAAACTGGAAAATACAAAGGATATCCTTATCGAAGTTTTGCAGGAAGTAATTTTATTGGTGGTTATAGTGATCATTATCCTGTGTATATGTATTTGATTAAGGAAAATTAGATTTAAATTTTCGTCTAGTTGATTCTACACTTCATCAAGGTTCGTTTAATATTATTTGTCAGTCTGAGCTTGTCGAAGACTTTTTTAGGTAGTTTTATTTTGAAAGCACTTCGACAAGCTCTGTGTGACAACGTTAGTATAACTAAATTATTAAACTTTAAAATAATTCCCCCTTCGGGGGTTAGGAAGCTTCCTCTTCAATATCTTTCAAAAGCAATTGTAAAGATGTATTCCCATTCCAATGGTTTTCATCAATATTAAAAACAGCTTTAAATGAATTTCCGTTGGTTGTTATTTGATGTTTGTCTCCCATACTAAAACCTATAGCATTATACGTTTTTTGATTTGAACCTTGAAAAATATTTAATTTTAAATGTGTTTCATCAGCGCCTACTTTTTTTAAAAAATACTTAATGCGTTTATTTTGAAATAGATAAATATTAATTTATTTGTTTTCTTAAACTTTTTTTAGTAAATTTCATGTTAATATCTACTACTAAAAATCATAATTTAAAAATTAGTATTAATCTAAATATTTAAGTCATGAAGAGGAGTGTCTCAAAAATTTCCGCGCTATTTATTGTTATTTTTTTATTCTCATTTACATCAGTTTTTTCTCAGATAAAAGTAGGGAAGACTATTAAAAAACCTGTTAATACGGTTATAATAAATAAAAAAATAATAAAGAAAATTCCTAAAATAGGTTTTAAAAAAGGTACTATAAATTTAACTGAGCCTTACAATGGAGATCAAAATGTCCCAATTAACTTAACATTCAAATGGGAGGCTGTACCCAATGTAACGTCATATGAATTAAAATATACGATTATTCAAGCTGTTGGAGATCCAGTAGTACCATTCACAATTATTTCAGGTATTGAAAATACATCCTATCAATTATCACTTGAAAACGGTAGAGTTTATTATTGGGGTATTAATACAATAGATACTAATGGGGTAAGATATGAAAGTAACTTACAAGGTTTTACAACCCAAAATTCTCCTCCAGCACAAGTATATTCTCCTTTTCCTGAAAATAATGAAACTGATGTACCTTCAAACGTTATACTCTCTTGGAGTCCAGTTAGCGATCCTGATGGTGACTCTGTTTACTATAATGTATTATTCAGTGATAATGTTTCTTTTGTAGAACAGGAGCAAGGCTATGCACAAGGGGTTATCGTAAGTTATTTACAATCTCAAACTACTTTCCAAACAAGTTTAGAGCCAGGAACTACATACTTTTGGAGGATAGAGTCTCGTGATAATAAAAATGGTAGAACTAGAGGTCCTATTTGGAATTTTAAAACTAGTCCTATTACATGGATTACGCCTATTACAACTGATACGTTTATAGATAATAGAGACCAAAAATCTTACAAAACAATAACCATTGGTTCGCAAACTTGGATGGCAGAAAATTTAGCCTATTTACCTGAAGTAAACAACCTACAAGATTCTTATGGAATAGCTCCTTTTTACAGTGTAATTAACTATGCTGGATTAGATGTTAACGAAGCAAAAAACACCTCTATGTATCAAACCTATGGAGTCCTTTATAATGCTGTTGCTTCAAGAACTGCTTGCCCAAATGGTTGGCATTTACCGAGTGATGCTGAATGGGATCAATTGGAATTATATTTAGGTTTGCCAATGTCTGAAATTGACGCTCTATATGAACGAGGAAGAGTTGTAGCTGGTTTGTTGAGAGAAACAGGAACGCAACATTGGCGTAATACCAATAACGATGTTAACAATGCGAGTCAATTTAATGCAGTACCTGCCGGATTCACCTATTTAAGTCATGTGAATCATAATGGTTTAGGAGACTTTACTAGTTGGTGGACGAGTACTCAAAACTCAAATAAACAAGTAATAAGAACCCTTTCAATACATCCAACTTATTTTGATATGAATTTAAATAAAGGTTCTTTAGAAAACGTGTATTCTTTATGTGTAAGATGTGTAAGAGATTAAATATTTATTCCTCTTGAATATCTTTCAACAATAGCTGAATGGAAGTATTTCCATTCCACGTATTTTCATCCAAACAAAAAGCAGCTTTAAAAGAATTTGCATTAGTGGTTAACGGATATTTATCTCCCATATTAAAACCAATGGCGTTGTATGTTTTTTGATTCGAACCTTCAAAAATCGCTAGTTTCAAATGGGTTTTATCTTCTCCTACTTTTTTACCATATCCATTATCTCGTAAACCGCTAGCCATAAATACAGGTTTCATATTTTGTGGCCCATAAGGTTCTAATTGTTTTAAAATTCGGTAAAACTTAGGGGTTACATCTAATAAATTGATTTCAGCATCAATGGATATTTCTGGAGTTCTAAGTTCTTCGGGTAATGTATTTTTTACAACTTCTTCAAACTTTGATTTAAAATTTTGATAATTTTCTTCTTTTAAAGTTAAACCCGCAGCATATTTGTGACCTCCAAATTGTTCTAAAAATTCTGAACATTGTTCCAATGCATTGTACACATCAAATCCTTTCACAGAACGTGCCGAAGCTGCCAATTTATCGCCACTTTTTGTAAAAACCAGCGTTGGTTTATAGTACGTTTCAATTAACCTAGAAGCTACAATACCAATAACGCCTTTATGCCAATTTTCAGCATAAACAACCGTTGAAAAGTTGTGTTGTTCCTTGTTTTCTTTAATTTGTTGTAATGCTTCAATAGTGATGTTTTTATCTAAAGCCTTTCTGTCAGTATTATTTTGTTCAATTTCTGAAGCAAATTTAACCGCAGTGTCAAAATCCATTTCGGTTAATAATTCAACTGCATAATTTCCATGTTTTATACGTCCTGCTGCATTAATTCTTGGAGCAATAGTAAAAACGACATCGGTTATTGTAAGTGTTGTTTTTTTTAATTGTTGAATCAAAGCTTTAATTCCATTTCTTGGATGTTGATTTATCACTTGTAAACCAAAATATGCCAACACTCTATTTTCACCTGTAATTGGAACAATATCTGCAGCTATTGCAGTAGCAACTAAATCTAAATATTCAACTAAATTATCAATAGTTTGATTTCTTTCACTTGCCAATGCCTGAATTAATTTGAATCCAACACCACAACCACATAATTCTTTATATGGATACTCACAATCTATTCGTTTAGGATCTAAAACTGCAATTGCTTCTGGTATTTTATCACCAGGCCTATGATGATCACAAATAATAAAATCTATGTTTTTTTGGTTAGCATACTCAACTTTATCAATGGCTTTTATACCACAATCTAGTGCAATAATTAACGTAATATCGTTATCTTCTGCATAATCTATTCCTTTATAAGAAATGCCATAACCTTCTGCATATCTATCTGGAATATACGTTGCGATAGTTGGCTGAAGTGTTTTTAAATAAGAAGAAAGTAACGAAACTGAAGTTGTACCATCAACATCATAATCGCCATAAACAAGTATATTTTCACCTGCTGAAATTGCTTTTTCAATTCTTGCAACTGCTTTATCCATGTCTTTCATTAAAAATGGATTGTGCAAATCACTTAAGCTAGGTCTGAAAAATGTTTTAGCTTGGTCAAAAGTTTCTATTCCACGATTTACTAATAATTTAGCAATCGTGCGTTCGACTCCTAATTCTTGAGCTAATTTTAAAGTTATTTGAGAATTTGGTTCAGGTTTTAATTTCCAACGCATAGCAGTGCTTTTTCCTCAAAAGTAAGCAAATTATTTTATTGCTCTATGTATACAATTTCTGTTGTAAGTTCTGAAAATTGACGAAACATTTGCATCACTCCACAGTAACGGTCCACTGAAAGATTTACAGATTTTTCAATTTTATCTTTTTTGAAATCACTTCCATAAAAATGATACGTTACATGTACTTTATTATAAAATTTTGGATGTTCATCGGTTAAATTAGCGGCTACTTCAACTTTAAAATCAGCTACTTCAGCACGCATTTTCTTCAATAAAGATATTACATCCATTGCTGTACAACCAGCTAATGAAGTTAACATCATTGCTTTAGGACGCAATCCTTCCCCTTGTCCACCAACAGCTTCATCAGCATCAATTAGTACACTTCCTTCAGGTGCTACAGATTCAAAAAGCATTTTACCTTTCCAGCTTACTTCAATTTTATTTGTCATAATTATTTTAATATTAAAAATGCAAATTTAAAAGAATTATTACTCATAATAGTAACATTCTTTACAATTTAACTACTAATATATTGTGAAAGAAGAAATCTTATAAAACAAACTTTAAATACTATTTATTCTTTTTAAAATTCAATGAATAGTAGTATATTCGATAACTTCTTAAAAATATAAAGCTTATGAAAGATTTTTTTGATGGAATGTCATCTTTAGAACAAACATATTGGATTATAGCCTTAGTTGGTTCCGCAGTATTTGTTGTTATTTTCTTACTCACTTTTATTGGTGGTGGTGATACAGATATGGATGCTGATGCTACAGATTTTGAAGCCGATGATGGCGGAGTTGGATTTCAATTCTTCACCTTTAAAAATGTGGTAGCATTTTTTACCATTTTTGGTTGGAGTGGAATAACTTGTATTGATAACGGCTTATCTTCTACAACTACACTACTAATTTCTACCATTGCAGGATTACTTATGATGGTTCTTACTTCGTTATTATTTTATTGGATGCATAAATTAGCTGAATCTGGTACATTAGTAATAAAAAATGCTATTGGTGTTATTGGTGAAGTTTATTTGCCAATTGGTGCAAACCGCTCTGAAATGGGAAAAGTACAAATTAAAGTACAGGGAAGTTTACGAGAATTAGAAGCAATAACCGATGAAATAACCAATTTAAAAACTGGCACAATGGTAAAAGTTACCGAAATTGTAAGTGCCGAAATATTATTAGTTGAACCTTTATCTAAACAAAAATAAACCATGAATTTAATTACATTATTAATACCATTACAAGCTGCAGCAACCGGCGTATATTTAGTTGGAGCAATAATTTTTATACTTGTTGTATTCTTTTTTTCTATGATAAGAAGGTACAAACGTTGTCCTTCTGATAGAATTTTAGTTGTTTATGGAAAAACTAGTGGCGGAAAATCTGCAAAATGTATCCACGGTGGAGCTTCCTTTATTTGGCCAATTATTCAAGATTATGAATTTTTAGACCTAACACCAATGTCTATTGAAGTAAACTTAACCAATGCGTTAAGTAAACAAAATATTCGTGTAAATGTACCTTCTCGTTTTACAATTGGTATTTCAACAGAACCAAGTGTTATGCAAAATGCTGCAGAACGTTTGTTAGGTTTAAATTTAGATGCAGTACAAGATTTAGCGCAAGAAATTATTTTTGGTCAGTTACGTTTAGTAGTTGCATCTATGGATATTGAAGAAATTAATTCCGATAGAGATCAATTTTTATCACACATTACACACAGTGTGGAGGCTGAATTAAAAAAAGTAGGTTTAAAATTAATTAACGTAAATATTACCGATATTCATGATGAGTCTGGTTATATTGAAGCTTTAGGGAAAGAAGCTGCTGCAAATGCTATAAATGAAGCTAAAGTTTCTGTTGCTCAAAAAGTAAGAGATGGATCTATTGGGGAAGCAAATGCAATGCAAGACCAACGTATCCAAGTTGCTGCAGCTCATGCAAATGCAATTGAAGGTGAAAATACTGCCAAAATACAAATAGCAAACTCAGATGCTGATAGGCGATCTAGAGAAGCGGAAGCCGAAAAAATTGCAATTGCTTCTGAAAAAGTACAATCTGCCAAAGCATTAGAAGAAGCGTATGCTGCTGAAAAAATTGCTGAAGATGCAAGAGCAAAACGTAAAGAAGCGGAACAAGGAGCCGATATTATTGTGCCTGCACAAATAGACAAGCGTAAAATTGAAATTGATGCGGAAGCGGAAGCAGAACAAATTAGAAGAATTGCTAAAGGGGAAGCCGATGCTATTTTTATGAAAAAAGAAGCAGAAGCAAAAGGGATGTACGAAATTTTAACCAAACAAGCTTTAGGTTTAGAACAAATTGTAAAAGCTGCTGGAGACAATGCAAAAGATGCTGTTTTATTATTAGTAGCTGATAAACTTCCTGAATTGGTTAAAACTCAAGCAGAAGCTATTAAAAATATTAAAATTGATAAAATTACCGTTTGGGAAAATGGTGGTAGTAAAGATGGTAAAACATCTACCTCCAACTTTATTTCTGGTATGTACAAAGCTGTACCACCATTACAAGAAATGTTTAATATGGCCGGTATGCAATTGCCAAATTATTTAAAAGGGGAAGCAATTGAAGATGCTAAAACAGACGATTCTTCTGATGAAAAAGAAATATAAAACGCTTAAAATTTCTACTAAATAGTAACCTACATTTTCTATACTCTTAATGAATATTAAGAGTATAGATATTAAAACTATGTTTAAAAATGAGTGCTGGAGGTCACATAATGGATATGATGAATCGGATAAGGCAAAATGCTGCTTTAAAAGTTTCTAGACGAAATACATTTAAAGGAAATAACTGGAACGGTATTTTTTTAAAAAATGCTACAACAAAACCCAAATATGATTTTCCTGAAGTGACGGATTCAGAATTAGAAATTATTAAGAATGAAATTAAAAAAGAAGCAGCAATGGAAAATGAAAAACAGAAAATTATCTGGATTCTTTTTATAATTGCTGTAGTGATAATCCTTCTTTTTTTTATATACTATTAAATTTAGAAAAACACTTTTTAAATATTAGTTATAAAATAGTTGATACTACTTTTAGTGAAAATGATTTTGAAAATCTAAAGCTGATATTGAAACAATTGCCTATTTTTGTGTGATTTTTTATAAATTTTATTGTTAATAAAATAAATCTTGTTTAGTAATAATATCTAGCAATGAAGTTTGCACCTAGTAAAATAACTTTCTTTATTATATTTTTAATAACTTCTGTATCATTAAGTTACGCTCAATTAGCAAGTTTACAGGATGGTCTTATTGTTAATTATAAATTTAATGGTAATTCAAACGATTCAAGTGGAAACAGCTTTCATACAACTGCAAATGCTACATTAACAGATGATAGGTTTGGAAATTCTAATATGGCTTATCATTTTAATGGAGTAAATGAATATATTGATTTACCAAACATCTCTCAGTTAAAACCAAATTTACCTGTTACAGTTTCATTTTGGGTTTATTTTGATGATTTAGAAGTCACAAAAACCTTTATATTTACTAGTGATTTTGCTCAAGATATCCATTCTGGTTTTAATATGAGTCTTACTTCAGCTACACCAAAAATTGCAGTTGCTTTTGGAGATGGTGGTGTAGCATCCGTTAATAGCAGAAGAACAAAAGTTGGTACAACAACAATAAAAGTCCAAACTTGGTATTTTGTTATTGTTACTATTGTTGATGCTTTAGATATGAATATTTATATTAATGAATACAATTCAGGTAATTTATGTTCTAATGATGGTGGAAGTTACTCTGGAAATGGTTCGAATATCAGTTACACAACAAATCCTGGAAGTATTGGCAGAAAAGATGCTAGTACCATTGATGACCCTTATTATTTTCAAGGAAAAATAGATGACTTAAAAATATGGAATAGAGCATTAACTTCTACAGAAATACTAAGTCTTTGTGAATTTAAAAATAATTCAACAACAAATACCCCTCCAACTATTACAGCTGCAGGAAACCAAAATTATTGTCCACTTTCTGATATTAATGTTGTTACAGATTTTAATATAATTCCTGGGAGTGAAGAAATTGAAGCTATTTTTATTCAAATTTCTGAAAATTATAGTATCGGTGAGGATACTTTAATTCTGACAAATCAATCTTCACATCCAACTATTACAACATCTTGGAGCGCATCTGAAGGAAAACTAACATTACAAGCAATAACTTCCTCTCCAACTGCTTATTTAGATTTAATTACTGCCGTTAAAGATGTTACCTTTCATAGTAATTCAACTACCATCTCAAGTGAAAAACATTTTTCATTCACCGTTGATGAAGCTAATTATTTACCTTCAACAGGTCATTATTACGAATATATAGAAGATATTGGTATTACCTGGACTACTGCGCAAATAGCAGCAGAAGGAAGAAATTATTATGGTTTACAAGGATATTTAGCGACAATTACATCGGTTGAAGAAGCTCAACTTTCAGGTGAACAAGCGGCAGGAGCTGGATGGATTGGTGGTAGCGATGCAACAACAGAAGGTATTTGGAAATGGGTAACTGGCCCAGAAAGTGGCATAAATTTTTGGAATGGTTTAGCAAATGGTTCAAGTCCAAACTTTGCTTTTTGGAATTCTGGTGAACCTAATAATTTAGGAAATGAAAATTATGCGCATATTACTGCACCTGGAGTAGGAATAACTGGCTCGTGGAACGATTTAAGTAATAGTGGAGATTCAAACCCCTCTAGCCCTTATCACCCTCAAGGTTATATTGTTGAATACGGTGGAATGCCCGGAGATCCAACATTAAATATTTCTGCAAGTACTAAAATTTATGTTTCAGAAACTGCACTAATAAACCCAAAAAATGGCTCAAATTGTGGATCGGGTTCTATTACATTATCTGCATCAGCAACTTTAGGAGGAACTGTTTTATGGTTTGATTCATTAACTGGAGGAACTGAATTAGGTTTTGGAGATAATTTTACTTCTCCAATTCTTTCAACAAGTAAAACTTATTATGCATTAGCATCAGCTGACAGGATTTGTACTTTTGGAACTAGAACTCCAATTACAGCTACTATTTATACTATTCCAACAATAACAGCTGTTTCACCAGCTGAAATTTGTAATAATGGTTCAGCAACTTTAACAGCAACTGCATCTTCAGGAACTATTAATTGGTTTACTAATTCAATGGGGGGAATACCTATTGCTTCAGGAACTAGTTTTACTCCATCATTAACAACTACAACAACTTATTATGTTGATGCTACTGAAAATGGATGTATCACACCAAATAGAACACCAGTTACTTTAACAGTAACTCATATTGCAAAACCAACTACAACAAATGTAAATCAGACGTTTTGTGATATTGAAAACGCCACTTTAACTAATTTATCTATTGTTGGAACTTCCATTTTATGGTATAATTTGGCAATTGGTGGTGCTCCTTTAAATAATACCACTATTTTACAAAATAACACAATATATTATGCTTCACAAACTGTAAGTGGATGTGAAAGCTCTACAAGGTTGGCAATTAATGTTTCCGTTTTTGAGACAGTAATTCCACTTCTTCCTGCTAATATTCTTATAATGAATGAATGTGATAATGCAATTGATGGAGACGATACAAATGGTTTTATTGAAGTTGATTTAACATCAAATGCTTCCATTTTATTAAATGGAAAATCTACTTTAAACTTTACAATTACGTATTTTAAAGATTCAGGATATATCAATCAAATTAATAATCCATCAGCATTTTCTAATACAGTTTCAGGCGGACAAACAATTTATGTTAGAATGGCTAATAATTCTGATAATTCGTGCTTTACAGATACTTCGTTTAAATTAAGTATAAATCCATTACCCATTTTAAAAAATGCAATTGTAACTCTTGAACAATGTGACGATGATTTAGCTAATGATGGATTTAGCAGTTTTAATTTAAATGAAGCAAATGAATTAATTTCAACTAATTATCAAAATGAAATTTTTGAATTTTATACGGATGCTGGTTTTACTCAACTTATAAATAACCCTACAACATATCAAAATCCAACAGTTATTAATAGCGAAGTTTTTGTTAAAATTATAACTTTAAATGGCTGTGAACGATTTGCCAACATACTTTTAAAAGTAGGTGCTACACAAATTCCTGCTAGTTTTCATTTAGATTATTATGCTTGTGAAGATTATCCTTCTAATAATCAAGATGGTAAAACCTCTTTCAATTTTAGCGATGCCGAACAACAACTAATTGATAGTAAAACTGTTTTCTCTTCTCAATTGGTTAGAATTTCATTTTTTGAAAATTTAGAGGATGCTTTGGCTGAAACCAACGCAATTTCTGATGTGTCTAATTATAAAAATTCTGACCCGTGGGAACAAAAAATTTATGCACGTATTGATAGTGATGATGTGAATGCTTGTTTAGGATTAAGTCATGTAATCACCCTTCATGTTGAACCTCTACCAATAGCAAATAGCGTTACCATAAGTAGACAATGTGATGATGATTTTGATGGCTTTTTTAATTTTGATGTTGCT
>NZ_JASFZF010000003.1:0-7923 GCF_046055765.1 Lutibacter sp.
ATTTATCAATTAACGCCCTTGAAAAAGAAGTATTATCATGGTCTATATATGAAAATTTAATATGTTGTATTTCAAATGTTGCCGCATTTGAAAGAATAATTAATTGTATTAAAGGCAATACAAAAATTAGGGGAAGCATTGCTTTATTTCTAAAGATTTGCTTAAACTCTTTTTGAATGATATATCCTATTGTTTTCATTATTCCAATCTAATTTTATACTTTTTAATACTCAAAACAATAAAAAACACGGTCATTGCAACTAAAATTAATGTTTCTTTCCATAAAATTGTTATTCCCACACCTTTCAGCATAATTCCTTTTAAAATAATAATAAACCACTTTGCAGGTATCACATGACTAATTATTTGCAGTGGAACAGGCATACTGCTAATAGGGAAAATAAATCCAGATAATAAAATTACAGGAAGCATTAAGCCCATTAGAGAAATCATCATTGCGGTTTGCTGTGTTTTAGAAATAGTAGAAATTAAAATTCCTAAGGAAAGTGCATTTATAATAAATAATACACTCTGAATACCTAATAAAAATAAACTTCCTTGAACAGGTATTCCAAATATAAAAATGCTGAGTAACACAATTACAATAGCATTTATTACTGATAAAAAGATATAAGGCACAACTTTACCAATAATAACTTGGAAAGGTTTTATGGGGGATACCAATAAAATTTCCATAGTCCCTAATTCTTTTTCACGCGTGATAGAAATAGAAGTCATCATTGCTGAAACTAGCATTAAAATAATGGTCATTACTCCAGGGACAAACATGAAAACACTTTTAAGTTCAGCATTATAGACCATTCTAGATTCAGGAGTAATTTGGTAAACAGGTTTTATATTTTTATTTGTTTCTTGTTGGTATTTTTGTAAAATTGAACTTACATAATTATTAACCGTATTGGCGGTGTTAGGATCTGTTGCATCGGTAATTATTTGTACAGTAGCTTTATTTTCTTTAGTTAATTTTTCACTAAAATCTTTTTCAAAAACCAACACAGCTTTAATATTTCCTTTTTTAAATACGGATTCAATTTCAGCTTCATTTGTAATAAATTGTTGATTACTAAAATATGTTGAAGCTGTTATTTTATTGATAATCTCTTGAGTTGTTGCATCTTTTGATTTATCAAAAACAGCAATGTTAACATTGTTAATTTCGTTGGTAATAGCAAACCCAAAAAGCATTACTTGAGCAATGGGCATTCCAAAGAGGATAAACAAAGAACGTGTATCTCTAAAAATATGGTAAAATTCTTTTTTTATAAAGCCTATAAATCGTTTCATCCTCTTGCCAATTTTAAGAAAACATCATTCATGTTTTCAACGTTAAATTGTTGTTTTAGGTTTTTTGGTGTATCCAAAGCTTCAATTTTTCCATCTACCATAATTGAAACTCTGTCACAATATTCAGCTTCATCCATATAATGGGTAGTTACAAAAACAGTTGTTCCGTGATTGGCTGTTTTGTATATCATTTCCCAAAATTGTCGTCGGGTTATTGGATCTACACCTCCAGTTGGCTCATCTAAAAAAACTACTTTTGGTTCATGCAATAACGCCACAGAAAAGGATAGTTTTTGTTTCCATCCTAGTGGTAATGAACCAACGAGTTCATTCACAATTTTTTGTAAATTTAATTCTTCGACAAGTTGTTTTCTTTTTTCATTGATTTGTTTTTTTGATAAACCGTAAATACCTCCAAAAAAAGTGATATTTTCTTTTACAGTTAAATCATCATACAATGCAAATTTTTGACTCATATAACCAATGTTTTTTTTAATATCTTCAGGATTGGTATACACATCAAAATCAGCTACTTGAGCTTCCCCTGAAGTAGGTTTTGAAATGCCAATAAGCATTTTCATTGCTGTTGTTTTTCCTGCGCCATTTGCTCCTAAAAAACCAAAAATTTCTCCTTGTTTTACTTTAAAAGTAATATTGTTAACAGCTGTAAAATCACCAAATTTTTTGGTGAGATTTTTTACTTGTATAACATTTTTTTCTTTCATTTTTATTTCTATAACAGTCAGTTCGAGTTGAGGCTTTTGCCGAAGTATCGAGAACTTCTCGATATAATTTTCTATCGAAAATCACTCGAAGTGACATATTTTTAATCAATCTTGTCATTTCTGCCTTTCGTCTTCTCACAAGATAAACTTTGGCAGTAATCAATTTTTTATAACGTATGGATTCCTGCCTACGCAGGAATGACAAATCTTATTCTTTTATCTTGCCAATTCCATAAAGGTATCTTCAATAGTTGTTTTAGTAGGTTGAATAACAATGTTTTTCAGCCCTTTACTTTCCAAATAGTTTAATAAATCTTCCGACTTAAAGTCAGTTCTTTTATCTGTATAATGCACAAATTCACCAAATGGATATACACTGTGATTGTGTTGGTACTCATTTAAACTTAATATAAGTTCGTACATATTGCTTGCCGCTACATCGTAAATAGGTTTTGGATAGTGTTTTACAATTTCTTCAGGAGTATCAATTTGTAAAATTTTCCCATCTTGAATCAGTGCAATTCTATCACATAATGCAGCTTCATCCATGTATGGTGTTGAGACTAAAATGGTAATACCTTTTTGTTGTAAACGTTTTAGCATTTCCCAAAATTCTTTTCTAGAAACAGGATCAACACCCGTTGTTGGTTCATCTAGAAACAATACTTTTGGTTTGTGAATTAGTGCACAACTCAATGCTAATTTCTGCTTCATTCCTCCAGATAAATCGCCCGCTCTTCTATTTTTAAAAGGTTCAATTTGAACGTATATATCCTTAATTAAATCGTAGTTTTCTTCAATGGTAGTCCCAAAAATAGTTGCAAAAAATGTAAGATTTTCTTCAACGGTTAAGTCTTGATATAACGAAAATTTACCAGGCATATAGCCTACGCTATTTCTAATGTCCTTATAGTTTGTTATTACATCGTAATTAGCAACTACAGCAGATCCTTCATCAGCAATTAAAAGAGTGGTTAAAACTCTAAAAAGTGTAGTTTTACCGGCACCATCAGGGCCTATAAGCCCAAATAACTCACCTTCATTAACGTTAAAAGAAATATCTTTTAGAGCGGCTACATCTTTAAACGATTTACTTATATGTTGTATAGAGATACTCAATTTATATATTTTTAACTTTTTTCTGTTTATTCAAAATAGGTTGAATAGGCAGCTAAATGTTTATTTAATGTTTCAAAACTCTTTTTGCAAGTTGCTAAATCTGAAGAACCTAAACCGTTAAACAACTCTTTTAAAGGAACTAAGAAGTTGTGTAATTGGTTGTGTGATTCACCTTTCATTGTACATTCAGTTATAATGGTTCCAAATTCTTTTTCTAAATCACTTTTTAAAGTGGCATAAGCCTCTAGAGATTCTCCACCAGAAAAGGTATTTAATAGTTTTTGCATATTTAAAACTCCCTTAGTAGTTTCGTAATTAGCTAGCCATAATTTCCCTTCATTTAATTGAATTTCACCACCATTTTCATGGTTGTCAACTGTTTCCACAGTTTCTTTCTTCTCAGAATTATGCTTCTCTTGTTTCTTTTTAGTTGTTTCGCCGCAAGAAATAGTTATAGTTGCTATTATTGCGGTTGTTAAAAGTAATTTGAATGAATTTTTCATGTTGAATTGTTTTTTGATTTTTTTAATTAATTGTTATTGAATATTGTTTATCCACATTTCCGCAGGCATACCAATTTTAAGACTTCCATCGTTTACCACATCTACTTTTACAGCATATACTAAGGCAACACGTTCTTCTTTTGTTTGAATTATTTTAGGTGTAAATTCAGCTTCAGAAGCTATCCATGTAATAATTCCATCAAAATTTTTCATGGCTTCACCAGCATCAATTTTTACAGTTACCTTTTGTCCAATTTTAATAGAGGATAATTGTGTTTCACTAATATACACACGAAGTTCCATTGTATTTAAATCGGCGATTTTATATAAAGGCTTACCAAATGAAGTAATTTCATAAGGTTCAGCATATTTTACTAAAACAGTCCCTTTTACAGGGTTTGTAATAATACTTTTTTGTAGTTGATCTTCTAATTGTTTAATTTGCGCATTGATACTTTTAATTTCATTTAAAATAGGTGCATTTTGAGTTTTAACACTTTGTATTTGCTGGTTGATAACATCAATTTGTCCATTAATATCATCTAATTGTTTCTGTGTCCCAGCATTGCTTT
Organism: Lutibacter sp.; assembly: GCF_046055765.1. GTDB lineage: Bacteria > Bacteroidota > Bacteroidia > Flavobacteriales > Flavobacteriaceae > Lutibacter. The sequence goes on from NZ_JASFZF010000003.1 coordinate 4,225, forward strand.
TTAATAAATTTTCAATCCTATTTTTAGATATTTTAGCTGTTTTAAGTTGAGCTTCTAAGACATTTATCTGTGATAAAACATTTCTAGATTTTGAGTTTATCCCTCGTTTTGATGCTATTAACTGCTCTTTTTTTAGCGCTAGTTGTATGGTATCAATTAAACCTACAACAGTTCCTTTTTGTATTGTTTGACCTTCATCAATGGTAAATTGTAATAATTTCCCATTGCCTTCGGCAGAAATGGTAGTTTCGGTAGCTTCAAAATTTCCATAACCATCTGCTTTATTGTTATTGTTATTGCATGAAATAATTGTGCTTGCAATAACCAACGACCCTAATATAGTTTTAATAATTTTCATATGTATGAATTTAGTTTCCTTTAGTTGTTTTATAATTTGCTTTTGCTAATAGTAATTCAATTTTATGTGTGCTTAAATTATTTTCAGCTTCGTATAGATTTGTAAGTTCAGTAATATATGCTGAAGATGTGATAACTCCATTTTTTAATTGAGAAGCAGCAGATTTTAAGATTTTTTCTCTGAGTTCAATGATGGTTTTATCAGACTCAATAAATGAGGTAATTTTAGCTATTTCAGTTTGTTGTTGATCTAATTCAATATTGGTATTTAGCGTAAATATTTCTTGCTGATTGTCTATAATTTCTTTATTTATTTTTAGTGATTTTTGCTCTTTTTTTCGAGCATTCCAATCAAAAATATTCCAATTAAGTTTTAAGCCTACCATATAGTATGCTTGAAAAGAATTGTCTAACATATTCAATCCAGGGTTTCCATAACCTCCTGTAGCAAACCCCATTAGTTTTGGAGTATTTTTCTTTGCTATAAGTTGTTCAGAAGCATTAATTTGCTCTTTTTGTAATTGAAACAAATCTAATTCGGGTCTTTTAATTTCAGTACCAACACTTGATAAAACTGTTGGGCTTTCAAGAGATACATTCAGAGAAATATCTTCACCAATTACAGAAGATAGTGTTTTTATTAAGCTAATTTTACTTTGGTCAATTTCTGTATATTGTTGATCAATTTTTAGTAGCTCGGCTTCTAAAACTTTATCTGATGTTGGTAGTAAAACACCAAATTCTATACCTGATTTAACTTCTTTTAATTTCGTTTCGAGCTGTGTTTTTTTAGCGTCGAGTAATGCCCTTTTTTCTTGTAATAAAATAATAGAAAAATAGAGTTGATTTACTTCTTTTTTAAGTTGGTACAAGTTAACCTCAATGGTTTTTTGTTGTGTTTTTAATGTAACTTCTTTTACTTTTGTTGAAGCATTAATGAGTCCACCATCATACACCAATTGATTTACAGAAACAGTAGCTTTGTATTGGTCTTTGTTTGGAGGTGTAATGGTAACACCAGGAATACTTAGAGGTAATTCTATAACATCAGATTGGTAAGTTGCTTGCGCATCAAAATCTAATTTAGGTAACTTCCCGGTTTTAATAATTTCTTTGTCTAATGTGTTTTGTCTTACCAACATTTCGTTTTGCTTGGCAAGTGGGTAATTTTTGTTTACCAAAGAATAACACGTTTCTAAATTTAATTTTTCTTGTCCAAAAGAACTAAATGTTATCAATAGTAGTATAATTGTGCCTATTTTTTTCATTTATGTAAGTTTTATAGCATTAGTTATAAAGTCAGCTACTTCCGTTTTTCTGTCTTCCATTAATTTTTTATAAGTAGTGTTGTCTACATTTATAAAGCCCTTTAATAAAGGTGCTCCAATAAATGGAAATATATTAAGAGCCATAATATTAATAAATAATTGTTCGGCTTTTATGGGTCTAATTTTACCTTCGTTTACTTTTTCGTTTACTTGTATTTTAAATTTTTCAATACTTGGAAAATGCTCTTCACCCATTAAGTTTTTCACAAATTCTGGATTTCTATTTAGTTCTTGAATAATAAAATTTGGTAAATACGGATGTTTAATTACAAATGAAATATAATTACTACTGAAGTTTTTAATTTTTTCACAGATAGAAGAATCTGAATTCATCACTTCATTTAGTTGAGGTGCTAATAAAGAAAAAGCCTTTTTAAAAACAGCTTCAAAAAGTAATTGTTTACTTCTATAATAATAATGAAGCAACGCTTTGTTAATGCCTGCTTCATCTGCAATTTCTTGCATACGAGCGCCAACCATTCCTTTGTGTTGGAAAATTCGCTTTGCGGCATCTAAAATGGTAGATTCTGTAGTTGTATTTTTTGTTTTATTCATTAAAATTAACTAAATAGTTTAACCAAATGGTTAACAAATGTAATAACTTTTTTTAAACTGACAAAATAAATGCTATTTTTACAGCCAATTCAAAATGAAATAGAATGAAAAAAATAATTAAATATAGCCTGTCTATAGTAGTTTTAGTGCTAATTTATGTGGTTTATATAAATTACCCTCGTTTAAATATAATTTCAGGATATTCAGCAAAAAACATGAGTTCTTCTGTATTTTTAGCTAAAAGAAGTTTGGAAATCACAGATGCGCAGGACAATAATTTTTCACCAATAGATATTGCTAAAGATGAAGTTGATTATGAAGATAAATCTGCATCAGCTTCAGTGTATGGTTTTATGAAAAGAAAAGCTATTTACAAAGAAGGATTAGGAAGTATTTTAGTTGATACAGATTTTGATGAGACACAGCAATTTTTAATTCCAAATCGCATAAAAAACAGTAGTAATTTACCATATCCTTATGGGAATAGTGAGCCAATAGATACCATTTTTAATACTATAAATTATAAAGAGTTAGATGTAGCTGTTTCCAATGCGTTTGATGTGAGTGAAGAGTATGTAAAAAAAACAAGAGCTGTTGTGGTTTTGTATAAAGGGCAACTAATTGCTGAAAAATATGTGGAAGGGTTTGATAAAAATTCAAAAATTTTGGGCTGGTCTATGACTAAAAGTATTACAAGTGCAGTTTTAGGAATATTGGAAAAGCAAGGAAAAATTAATGTCCAACAAATAAATTTGTTTCCAGAATGGGAAAATGATGGACGTTCAAAAATTACCTTAAATGACTTGCTTCATATGAATAGTGGCTTAGAATGGGATGAAAATTACAACACGATGTCTGACGTTACTAAAATGTTATTTTTAGATAAAGATATGACTTCATCACAATTAAAAAAACCATTAATTGCAGCACCAAATAACAGTTGGAATTATTCCTCAGGAACTACCAATTTATTATCGGGATTTATTAGAAATCAATTTAAAACGCATCAAGAATATTTAGATTTTTGGTATCGTGAGTTAATTGATAAAATAGGAATGAGTTCTATGGTAATTGAAACCGATTTAAATGGTAATTACGTAGGTTCATCTTATGGTTGGGCAACGCCAAGAGATTGGGCAAAGTTTGGTTTGTTGTATTTGCATAAAGGAAATTGGAATGGAGAACAAATTTTAAATGAAGCATGGGTTGATTATTCTGCAACCCCAACAAATGGTTCAAACGGCCAATATGGAGCTCACTTTTGGTTAAATGCTGGAGGCGTATATCCAAATGTTCCAAAAGATTTATTTTCGTGTAACGGATATCAAGGGCAACGGGTTTTTATAATACCTTCAAAAGAGTTGGTAATTGTTAGAATGGGTTTAACTGAAAATTCTGATTTTAATTTTGATGTATTTTTAAGTGCGGTTTTATTATCAATAAAGTGAAAGTTGTTAGA
>NZ_JASFZF010000004.1:0-19388 GCF_046055765.1 Lutibacter sp.
AAACCCTTTTGAGTTTAATTTTTCACTTCCACAAGCGCCACAACTATAGGGCATTGCTTGTTTATAACCACAGTAATGGCAACGTAATTCTTTTCGATAACTATGAAACGTTAAACTTACATCACATTGTGGGCATTGAGGCGAAACGCCACACGTTTCACATTCAATTACTGGTGCATAGCCTCTTCTATTTTGAAATAAAATAACTTGTTCTTTGTTTTCAATTGCATCTTCAATCATTTCAATTAAACGATCTGAAAAATGACCTTTCATTCTTTTTTTTCGATGCTTTTCTTTTATGTTAACTAACTCTATTTCAGGCAATAATACATCTCCAAATCTTCTATTTAATTCAACTAAACCATATTTTCCTTGTTGAGCATTGTAATAAGTTTCTATTGAAGGTGTGGCAGAGCCTAATAATACATTTGCTTTGTGCAAATTTGCTAAGACAATTGCCGCGTCACGGGCGTGATATCTTGGAGCTGGATCAAACTGCTTAAATGATGTCTCATGCTCTTCATCAACTATAATTAAACCTAGATTTGAGAATGGTAAAAATAATGAAGAACGTGCTCCTAAAATTAATTGTGCTTTCGATTTATTTTTTAATACATTGTTCCAAACTTCAACACGTTCATTCATTGAATATTTTGAATGAAAAACGGCTAAATACTCTCCAAAATAATATTGTAACCGCTCAATTAATTGTGTAGTTAGCGCAATTTCTGGTAATAAATAAAGTATTTGTTTTTTAGATTGAAGTAATTCTTCAATTAACTTAACATAAATTTCTGTTTTACCACTACTTGTAATTCCTTTTAGCAGTATAGTTTGCTTCGTATTAAAAGTAGTTTTTATTGAATTATATGCAATTTGTTGATGCTCAGTTAATTCTTTTAACGAAGAAGAATTTCCATTAAAATTAATTCTATCTGTTTGTATAAAATAATAGTCAAAAATACCTTTATCAACTAATGATTTTATAACAGCAACAGAACAATTTGAATCTTCCTGAAGTTGTGAAACTTTAATTGGTTTTTTGGATGCTTGCAGCTGAAAATAAGTTAAAACAACAGCACGTTGCTTTTTTGCTCTACGTAATAATTCTAATAATTCTGATAATTTTTCATTAGAACTCCACTCCTCTTTTAAGCGAATGTATTTAATTAGTTTTGGCTTGTATTGCTCATAAATTTGCTCTTTTACAATAATTACATTTTTGTTCAATAGACTTTTAATTGTTGGAAAAATTCCCTTTTTACCTAAAATCTCAATAACTTGAATTATTGATAATCTCGATTGGTATTGTAAAGCTTCAAAAACTAAAAATTCTTCAGCAGAAAGTTCTTCTTCTTTTGAAAAACCTTGTAATAACTCAATTTCTGTTTCACTTTCCAATAAAAAGGCTGAAGGTAAAGCGGCTCTAAAAACTTCGCCTAATGAACACATATAATATTCTGATATCCATTCCCAATGCTTTATTTGAATTTCATGTAGTATTGGCGTATCGTCTAAAATTTGGTGAATTTCTTTTGCTTCATACCCAATAGGCATTTCAGTATGTATTTTATAAACCAAAGCGGTATAAATCTTAGATTTACCAAATTCAACAGCAACACGCATCCCTTTTTTTAAGAAAGTTGCCTCAGCATCTGTTATTTTATAAGTAAATAACTTTTGAAGTGGAATAGGTAAAATAACGTCTATAAAGTAATTCACTTTAATTAAAATTTATCAAAAAGTAAAAGTATTCAAATCAAATTAAAATTGCTATAAAACTGTAATTTAAGTTACCGGTATTTTTGGTTATCTCAATTTATGTTACTCAAAATATCTCTTCATTAAGATAATTTTTTGCAGAAATTGAGCTATTCTTTACTTCTCTATTATGTTGGTCATTGTTTTTTGGCACGCTGTTTGTAATTAGGTAATTGTATTAATGATACAAACAAGAATTAAGATGAACCTTTAAAATCTTTATTATGAAAAACAAAATATTAGTATTCGCAACTTTTGTATTTGTAAGCTTAGGTGTTTTTGCTTCAACTACTACTTCAACATATAACCGTTATTATAATGATTACGGAAATTCATTCACTTTTGTTGAAAGCGGTGTAACGTTTTCCGTTTTTCAAAATGGAGAATTTGATTTTTTTATAAACCCAAGAAATAATTTTAATATTGGGTATCATAACAAAAACATTAACATTAGTTTTAATTCTGGTTATAACTATGATGCTTATGTACAATACGATAATTACGGTGCTATCATTCAAATTGAAAATATTCCAATTTATTATGATTATTACGGTAGAGTTGACAGAATTGGTAACATAAACCTTAATTACAACTATGGTAGATTGACAAGATTAGGCAGCATGTATGTATATTATGATAATTATGGATATTACACACACTGCTCTGGATATATTAATAGATATAACCGTAATTATGTGTATCACCCATATCATAATTATTTTGCTAGACCGTTCTTTGAATATAGAGTTGTAAGCTATAAACCTTACAGAAATCACTATAAACCAAATAGATACAAATATTATAGCAATCATTCAAAAAACACCTACTATAACAAAAAGAATAAGCGCACTAGTTATAATACAAGACAGCGTGTAGCAACTCAAAACATTCCTAAAAGAAAGAGTGATAAGATTATTAGAGTTGATAGAAATAACACTAGATCGTACAATACAAATAGTTCAACAAAAAGAAGTACAGCAGGTACAATAACTACTGGAAATAAGCGTACAGTAACCAATAGGACAAGAACAATTAAACGCACGCCAGAAAAAACGGTCTATAAAAAACGTACTGTAACTGGACGTAAACCTGTAAAAGTTCAAGAAAGAAGAAGTTCTGTTACTTCTAAAAGACCTATAGCTACTAAAAATAGAGTTAAAAAAAGAACAACTACAGCAAATAGAAAACCGGATAAAAGAGAAAGTAGTAGAGCAGAAAATACAAGAAAAAGGAGAAGTTCATAAATTGAGTTCGTATAAAAAAGGCTTTACAATATTGTAAAGCCTTTTTTAATTTAGGATTTATCAATTTTATTCTAATTCTTCTTTAGGTAAATTCTTTTTTGCTTTTTTACTTCCTGCATACATATCATATCGCACAAATTTACAATCTAAATCACCATTTTTTACAGGTATTTTTCTTGAAGTTCTTAAACCAACGTATTTTAAAGCCTCAAAATCAGATGTTATAAACCAAACGGTAGAATCTGGATATCCATGTTTTAACGTATCTCCTATTTTTTTATAAAATTCTTGAACATCAATATTTAAGCGTTCGCCATACGGAGGATTGAACAAAATAGTAGTTTGTCCAAATACTTCTTTCATTGAGTTAAAAAAATTGACATGATGTACACCAATAAATTCTTCTAAATTAGCATTTTTAATATTTTCTTGTGATTTTCTTATTGCTGAAGGTGCCTTATCAAATCCCATAATTTTAAAATGCGAACTTCTAATTTTTTTCAATAATGCATCTTGAATAATAAAATATAATTCCTCATCATAATCTGCCCATTTTTCAAACCCAAATTCTTTTCTATTAATATTCGCAGGTATATTGTTGGCAATCATCGCTGCTTCAATTAAAATAGTACCTGAACCACACATTGGGTCAATAAAATTACATTCACCTGAATAACCTGAAAGCAATACTAAACCTGCTGCTAACACTTCATTTATAGGTGCAATATTTGTTGAACTTCTGTAGCCACGTTTATGTAAAGAATCACCAGAACTATCTAAAGAAACAGAACAAAAATCTTTTTGAATATGTACATGAATTTTAAGATCAGGGTGTTTTACATCTACATTTGGTCGTTTATGATATTTATGCCTAAAATAATCGGCAATAGCATCTTTAGATTTTAATGAAATATAATGAGAATTAGTTGTGAAATTATTTGAATTAACTACAGCTCCAATAGAAAATGTAGTATCAACATCCATATATTTCTCCCATTCAATTTTCATTAATTTATTATATAAATCATCTTCATCAGCAACCCTAAACCGCTTTATTGGCTTTAAAATTCTAATTGCTGTTCTCAAAGCAATATTTGCCTTGTACATAAATCCCTTATCACCTTTAAAAGAAACACTTCTTACTCCTGTTTCAACATCTTGTGCTCCAAGGTTTTTAAGCTCTGTTGCTAACAATTCTTCAAAACCAAACATGGTGGTTGCAACCATTTTAAAATCACGATTCATACTTCAAATTTTTGCAAAAATAGAGAAAGATTTTTGATATTAAGCACTACATTTATGTAAGTGTATTGATTTCATATAAATTGAAATGTAAATTCACACACAAAACTAAAAACAATTTGCTATTTTTGTGAGCATTTCAAAATTATGACAAATAACAAAGAATGGTTTGCTTCGTGGTTCGACACAAGCTACTATCATATTTTATATTCAAATAGAGATTATTCTGAAGCGCAAGAATTTATGCAGAATATTGTTTCTTTTTTACAGCTTAAAAAAGAAAAAGATTTACTGTTAGATTTAGGCTGTGGAAAAGGAAGGCATTCAATTTATTTAAATTCATTAGGGTTTAACGTAGTTGGTGCGGATTTATCTAAAAACAGTATAAAAGAAGCTAAGAAGTTCGAAAATAGCACGTTACAATTTATTGAACATGATATGCGTAACCCATTCATTAACAAGTATAACGCTATTTTAAACCTATTTACTAGTTTTGGTTTTTTTGAAGATAACACTGAAGATATTGCAATTCTCCAGAATATAAAAAATGGATTGAAAACTAATGGGATTGCAATTATAGATTTTATGAATGTAAAAAAGGTGATTTCTAATTTAGTTGAAGAAGAAACAAAAACAATCAATGGTATTACCTTTGAAATTAACAGATATTTGAAAAATGGTTTTATAATAAAAGAAATAAATTTTGATGCAGATGGAAAACAGCATACTTATTTTGAAAAAGTTAAATGCCTAGATTTACCAAAAATAAAATTGTATCTGAATTCTGTTAATTTTAAAATAAAACATACTTTTGGAAACTACCAACTTGATGATTTTGACGAAGAAATATCTGACCGATTAATTTTAGTTTTAGAATGACATATATAGTACTTATATTATCTGTTTTAGTGGGGATTGTAATTGTTTACGGCTTAAAACCAAGCAATAAAACAGTTCAACTATTATTGGCTTTTAGTGGTGCATATTTATTATCTATTACAATTCTTCATCTTTTACCCGAGGTATATTCAACAATTAATACTAACATTGGTTTATATATTTTACTGGGTTTATTATTGCAATTAATTTTAGATTTTTTCTCAAAAGGTGCAGAACACGGTCATATTCACATTCAAGATAATATTACGTTTCCTTGGGCATTATTTATTAGTATTGGAATTCATGCTTTTATGGAAGGAGTACCTTTAGCTAATAATCATGAACATATACACTTATTGTGGGCAATTGTTATCCATAAAATTCCTATTTCAATAATTTTGGGAACATTTTTTGTTCGCTCAAATATTTCTAAGTTTAAAGCTATATTATTTTTACTAATATTCTCGTTAATGTCTCCTTTAGGAAGTTTAGCGGGTGAAAATATTGAGTTTTTATTACAGTATAAACCTGAAATAACCGCTATAATAATTGGAATATTTTTACATATTTCTACAATTATATTGTTTGAAACTTCAAAAGATCATAAGTTTAATCTTTTGAAATTTATTTCTATACTTATTGGTATGTTAGTTGCTTATTTAGCTTAATTTGCTACTTGACTTATAAATTTAATTCGCATAAGTCGTAATTCTTCATATTCATAATCACCATCAAACTCATCCATTGCATCTTGTATTCTATCACTCTCCGACTCCATAAAATAATCAAAAATTTCTTCTTGTTGATCTTCGTCTAACATTTCATTAATACAATAATCTATATTAATTTTTGTTCCACTATAAACAATACGCTGCATTTCCTCAATTAGTTCATCAAACTTTAACCCTTTTGATTTAGCAATATCCATAAGAGGAATTTTTCTATCGGTATTTTGAATAATATATAGTTTTAAACCAGAATTAACTCCTGTACTTTTTACAATAAAGTCATCAGGCCTTAAAATATCATTCTCTTCAACATATTTTGCTATTAATTCAATAAAAGGCTTCCCAAATTTTTTAGCTTTTCCTTCTCCAACTCCAAAAATATTTGTTAGTTCACTCAATGAAATTGGATATTTTAATGCCATATCTTCTAATGCTGTTTCTTGAAAAACAGCATAAGGTGGAACACCAATCTTTTTAGCAACCGATTTTTGTAAATTTTTTAATAATTTCACTAATATTTCATCAGCAGCAACACCACTTCCTTTTTGATTTGTTATTATAGATGTGTCATCACTTTCATCATAAATATGGTCTTCTGTCATCATAAATGATGTTGGCTTAGCTAGGTATGCGATACCAAGTTCTGTAATTTTAATTACACCATATTGTTCAATTTCTTTTTTAATAAACCTAGCAACTAAAGCTTGTCTTATTAGAGCCATCCAATACTTATCTGAATGTTCTTTCCCACAACCAAAAAATGGTTGGTTATCCGTTTTATGAGATTTTAATAACGCATTAACTTTACCAATTAAAGTATTTACAAGCTCTTTTGATTTATATTTTTGAAAGGTTTTTTGAACAACCTCTAATAAATTTATTAAATTATCTTTTGCTTCATGCTTTTTCTTAGGATTCCTCATATTATCATCCATATCAGCTCCTAAACCATTTTCAACATCAAATTCTTCACCAAAATAGTGTAATAAATATTGTCTTCTAGACATTGAAGTTTCTGCATAACCTACAACTTCTTGTAACAAAGCATTTCCTATTTCTTGTTCAGCAATTGGTTTTCCAGATAAAAATTTTTCTAGTTTTTCAATATCTTTATAGGCATAATAAGCTAAGCAGTAACCTTCACCTCCATCTCGTCCTGCTCTTCCAGTTTCTTGGTAATAACTTTCTAAACTTTTTGGAATATCATGATGAATTACAAATCTAACATCTGGTTTATCAATTCCCATTCCAAAAGCAATAGTTGCAACAACTACATCAACATCTTCCATTAAAAACATGTCTTGATGTTTGGCTCTTGTTTTACTATCTAAGCCTGCATGATAAGGAACTGCTTTTACTCCATTTACCTGCAATACTTGAGCTATTTCTTCAACCTTTTTTCTACTTAAACAATAAATAATTCCTGATTTATTTGCATGTTGACGAATAAAACGAATAATATCTGAATTAATATTTTTGGTTTTGGGCCTTACATCATAAAATAAATTAGGACGATTAAACGATGCTTTAAAACACTTTGCGTTCACCATTCCAAGTGTTTTAATAATATCTTCTTCTACTTTTTCAGTTGCAGTAGCTGTTAAACCTATAATAGGTACTTTATCTATTTTTTCAATGATAGCTCTTAAGTTTCTATATTCAGGTCTAAAATCGTGTCCCCATTCTGATATACAATGAGCTTCATCTATAGCTACAAAAGAAATTTTTTGTCGTTGTAAAAACGCTATATACTCTTCTTTTATAAGCGATTCTGGTGCTACATATAATAATTTTGTAACCCCAGCTTCAATATCACTTTTAACTTTGGCTACTTCAGTTTTATTTAAGGATGAATTAAGTACGTGTGCAATTCCATGTTCTGAAGAAATTCCTCTTATAGCATCTACTTGATTCTTCATTAATGCAATTAATGGAGAAACCACAATAGCTGTACCTTCATTTATTAATGCAGGTAGTTGATAACATAGCGATTTACCACCACCTGTGGGCATAATAACAAACGTATCATGACCATTTAAAATACTTTTTATAACTACTTCTTGTAATCCTTTGAATTTATTAAATCCAAAATTCTTTTTCAAAGCCTCGTGTAAATCAATATCTTTACTGCTCATTTTACAAAGTTGACTTTATTTTTTATTAGTTTATCTATTTTCTAACTAAATAAATTTATTTTTGCTAGAATTTAAAGATAAAACATTTTTTTTAATTCAAAAACCTATTCTTTTGAAAAATAAAAATATAATATTAGAAAACGCAAAGCAAACAATTTTAGCTGAAAGTAATGCTATAGCTAATTTAATAAATTTTTTAGATGATGACTTTAAAAATTCGGTAAATTTTATTCATGAATCTAAAGGGAGAGTTATAGTAACTGGTATTGGTAAAAGTGCTAATATTGCTACTAAAATTGTAGCCACTTTAAATTCTACGGGGACTCCTGCTATTTTTATGCATGCGGCAGATGCCATTCACGGAGATTTAGGAATTATTCAAAAAAATGACGTTGTTATTTGCATTTCAAAGAGTGGAAATACACCAGAAATTAAAGTTTTAGTGCCACTTATTAAAAATTATGGAAATAAAATTATTGCTATAACTGGTAATATTAAGTCTTATTTAGGAACAAATGCAGATTTTACCTTAAATTCTTATGTAGAAAAAGAAGCTTGTCCAAACAATTTAGCCCCAACATCAAGTACCACTGCTCAATTGGTAATTGGAGATGCATTAGCAGTTTGTTTACTTGAATTAAATAATTTTTCAAGTAATGATTTTGCAAAATATCATCCTGGAGGTGCATTAGGTAAAAAATTGTACTTGAGGGTTAGAGATTTGATTGAAAATAATGAAAAACCTCAGGTTGCACCTACTACATTAATTAAAGATGTTATTATTGAAATATCCAAAAAACGTTTAGGTACCACAGCAGTGATTGAAAATAATTTAATTGTTGGGATAATTACAGATGGTGATTTAAGAAGAATGTTAAAAGATAACTCAGATATTAGTAAATTAATGGCAAAAGATATTATGAGTAAGAATCCAAAAACAATTCAAGTAGATGATATGGCTATAACGGCTTTAAATACAATGGAAAATAATAATATTACTCAAATATTAGTTGAAAATACTAATAAATATGTAGGTGTTGTACATTTGCATGATTTACTAAAAGAAGGAATTTTTTAATATGGCGAAAAAATTTATACAAGAAAAAGAAATGTCGTTTTTAGATCACGTAGAAATACTTAGATGGCATTTAGTACGCTCAACATTTGCAATAATGTTATTATCCATAGTAGCTTTTGTAATGAAAGATTTTATTTTCAATACCATTCTTTTTGCACCAAAAGATGCTAATTTTATTACCTACCGCTTTTTTTGTAATGTTTCAAAAATATTTGGTACTGAAGGTTTATGTATTACAGATATTCCATTTACATTTCAAAGTTTAGCAATGGCTGAGCAATTTAGTGTACATATTTGGACTTCAATTACTGCAGGGTTTATAGTTGCTTTTCCCTTTGTAATATGGGAATTTTGGAGATTTATTAGTCCTGGTTTATATGAAAAAGAACGTAAAGGAGCCTTTATTTTTATTATAATATCGTCTTTTTTATTTTTTATTGGAGTATTATTTGGGTATTATTTGGTAACACCACTTTCTGTTAATTTTTTAGGAAATTATTCAGTTAGTAATATGGTATCTCGAAATATTACCATTGGATCATACATTTCTTTGGTACGTTCATCAGTATTGGCTTCAGGCCTAATATTTGAACTACCCATTGTGATGTATTTCCTTACAAAAATGGGATTAATAACCCCTGAATTTTTAAAAAAATACAGAAAACACGCTTTAGTAGTTGTTTTAATTTTAGCTGCAATTATTACACCACCAGATATTATTAGCCAAATAATAGTGGGTATTCCTATTATGTTTTTATATGAAGTAAGTATTCTTATTTCAACAATAGTAATTAAACGTGAACGTAAAAAAGAACAACAAAATGCCTAACAAAGTTGAAGAATTTAATGCCTATCGTATTAAAATGAACGATAAACTTTTGGCAGAAAACAATAAAATAATTAAAAGAATTTTTAATTTAGATACCAATGCATTTAAAGAAGGTCATTTAAATGTTAAAACAAAAGAACTCTTAGGTTTAGTGGCTTCAACTGTTTTACGTTGTGATGATTGTATTAAATATCATTTAGAAACTTCTTTTAATAAAGGTGTAACTAAAGAAGCAATTATGGAAACCTTATCTATAGCCACTTTAGTTGGTGGTACTATTGTAATTCCACATTTACGTAAAGCTTATGAGTTTTGGGAAGAACTTGAAAACAATAAGAAATCCTTAAATAACAACTAAGAACATTAACATTTAAACAACAATATAGTGATTTTAAGAGCAGAAAATATAAAGAAAAAATACGGAAGTAGATACGTTGTTAATGGAATTTCATTAGAAGTTGAACAAGGTCAAATTGTTGGACTTTTAGGTCCAAATGGTGCAGGAAAAACAACTTCATTTTATATGATTGTAGGTATGATTAAACCTAATGAAGGTGAAATTTATTTAGATAACCAACCAATTACAAAATTTCCAATGCATAAAAGAGCTCAACAAGGAGTTGGGTATTTAGCGCAAGAAGCATCTGTTTTTAGAAAATTATCTGTTGAAGATAACATTATGTCAGTTTTACAATTTACAGATCTTTCAACTTTAGAACAAAAGAAAAAATTAGAATCATTAATCGATGAATTTAGCTTAAGCCATGTTCGTAAAAATCGTGGAGATTTGCTTTCAGGAGGTGAACGTAGAAGAACAGAAATTGCTCGTGCATTAGCCTCAGATCCAAAATTTATTTTATTAGATGAACCGTTTGCTGGAGTAGATCCAATTGCCGTTGAAGATATCCAAAGTATTGTAGCACATTTAAAAGATAGAAATATAGGTATATTAATTACCGACCATAATGTTCAAGAAACACTTGCAATAACAGATAAAACATATTTAATGTTTGAAGGTGGTATTTTAAAAGAAGGAACTCCCGAGGAATTAGCTGAAGATGAAACCGTTAGACGCGTTTACTTAGGTAAAGACTTTGAATTAAAAAAGAAGAAATTCTAACATCTTTTAAATTCATGAATTACAAAAAAATATTCAAAAAAATAGCTGAAGATTTATCAACTATAAAGGATAAAGGAGAAGTAGCCAACTACATACCTGAATTAAGTACTATAGACCCTGCAAAATTTGGTATTCATTTAACTACTGTTCATCAAGAGGATTATTGTTTGGGAGATTCTGAAGAAAAGTTTTCCATTCAAAGTATTGCAAAGGTACTTTCATTGAGTTTTGCCTATCAATTAGAAGGTGAAAATTTATGGAATCGTGTTGGAGTTGAACCTTCAGGAACTGCTTTTAACGCATTATTCCAACTCGAGACAGATCAAGGAATTCCTAGAAATCCGTTAATAAATTCAGGAGCATTGGTTATTTCTGATATTTTAATAACTCATCTCGACAATCCTAAAGAAGATTTTTTGAAATTTGTAAGAGATTTATCTGGAAATCAATCTATTGAGTTTTGCCAAAGAATTGCTACTTCAGAAAAAGCAACAGGGCATAGAAATGCTGCTTTGGTAAACCTTATGAAATCGTATGGAAATATTAAAAATAACATTGATGAAGTATTGGATTTTTATTTTAATTTATGTTCTATTGAAATGACTTGCAACGAGCTTTCTAAAACCTTTTTATTTTTAGCTGAATATGGAACTTCTCCCTTTAAAAAAGAACGAATTTTATGTAAAAGTAAATCTAAACGTATCAATGCAATCATGCAATTATGTGGTTTTTACGATGAAGCTGGGGAATTTTCGTTTAAGGTTGGTTTGCCAGGGAAAAGTGGTGTTGGCGGTGGAATTGTAGCAATTTATCCTAATAAATATAGTATTGCTGTTTGGAGCCCAAAGTTAAATAAAAAAGGAAATTCTAATAAAGGAATTCAATTTTTAGAGCTTTTTACAACTGAAACTGAATCCTCAATTTTTTAATTAACTTTTACTTTTTTCTTTAGTAATTAAAGATAATACTACATATAAAACAATAACTATTGGAATTGCAATAAATTGAAGTAAAACACTTAATATAATAGTTAGAAATATAAATAGATATTTAATTTTATTTGTAGCCCAACTATAATTTTTAAATTTTAATGAAAATAAAGGAATTTCAGCATTCATTAAATAACTAAGCACTACAGTTAGCGTAATTAAAAACCAACTATTTTCAATAATTGTACTTGCATATTCATTATTGCTATAAACTAATATTAAGGGAAGCGATACAACAACTAAGGCTGCTGCTGGTGTTGGTAGCCCAATAAAAGAGCTTGTTTGTCTTTTATCTATATTAAATTTAGCCAATCTATATGCTGAAGCTAAAGTAATTAGCAAACCCAGAAAAGGAAGCCAATGTAAATGATATTCTTCAAAAGTAATCCAATTACCAACTTCACACGATAAATCATTAACCCATTGATTGTGCACAGATTTTAAAAGTAATTGAAACATTATAATTCCTGGAGCAACTCCGCTTGTAACAACATCTGCTAAAGAATCTAATTGTTTACCTAATTCAGCCTGTACATTTAGTAAACGTGCTGCAAAACCATCAAAAAAGTCTAAAAATATACCTAAAAAAACAAAAAAGGCAGCTAATATTAACTGATCTTTAGCTGCAAAATAAACTGCTATTGTTCCTGATAATAAGTTAAGTAGTGTTATTAAATTAGGAATATGTTTTTTAAAAGTCATTTCTTCAAAATTTTGTTAAATTTAGTGAATTGTTTTTCACTACGTTTAATTCTATTTAATTATTATAATTAATTACTATATGCCAATTATTGAATCTACTTACAATCCCTCTTTTTATTTCAAAAATGCACATTTTAATACTATTTACAAAACACTTTTTCACAAAAGCACCATAAATTTCAAGAGAGAGCGGATTTTAACACCTGATAATGATTTTTTAGATTTAGATTTTTCTACAGTAAACTCAAATATACTTGTTATTGCAATGCACGGTTTAGAAGGAAGTTCTCAATCTAAATATATCATTTCTGTAGTCAATTATTTAAATTCAAACAACATTGATTGTGTTGCTGTTAATTTTAGAGGCTGTAGCGGTGAAGACAATAATCACCTTTTTTCATATAATAGTGGTAAAACTGATGATGTTGGCTATATCGTTCAACATATCATATCAAACTATAATTACAAAAATATTATTCTTCTAGGATATAGTATGGGCGGAAATATAACTTTAAAATATTTAGGTGAATCAAGTTTTTTACCTTCAGAAATAAAAGGAGCTATTGGCATATCTGTTCCCTGTGATTTAAAAGGTTCGTCTTATGCTTTATCTAGTTGGCAAAATTCCGTTTATATGAATCGATTTTTAAAAACATTAAAGGAAAAAACATTTTTAAAACTAAGGAAGTTTCCCAAAAATAATATTCATAAAGAAAAAGTATTAAACGCTAAAAATTTTCAAGATTTTGATGATGCTGTAACAGCTCCTTTATTTGGATATAAAAATGCGGAAGATTATTGGGTAAAATGTAGTAGTAAACAATTTATACCAGCTATTAAAAAACCAACATTGTTAATTAATGCTTTAGATGACTCCTTCCTTTCTAAAAGTTGTTTTCCACTTGATGAAGCTAAAAATCATACTTATTTTAATTTAGAAACCCCTAGATATGGTGGACATGTTGGGTTTAATTCATTTGTTTTTAAAAAGAAAATATTTTGGAGTGAAAATAGAATTTTAGAGTTTATTAACCACATTATTTCCTGATTATTGAATATTACTTATAAAGTTTTTTTACATTCGCTTTTAAAATAAAATACATTGAAAAGAAGTTTATTACTCATATTTTTTGTTAGTCAACTAATTTTAAGTCAAACAACTCGTAAATATTCAAATGAATTTTTATCTATTGGCGTTGATGCCGCAGCTTTTGGAATGGGAAAAGCTGTTGTAGCAACCAGTAATAATGTAAACTCAACCTATTGGAATCCGGCTGGTTTAACGAATGTAAAAGGTTATGAAGGTGCAATTATGCACGCCGAGTATTTTGCTGGTATTGCAAAATATGATTATGTTGGTTTTGCGATGCCAATTGATTATAGAAGCGCATTGGGAATATCTATAATTCGTTTTGGTGTAGATGACATTTTAAATACTACAGAATTAATTGATAATGAAGGAAATATAGATTATAATAGAATTAGTTTATTTTCTGCAGCAGATTATGCGTTGAATGTTGCTTATGCTAGAAATTTAACTATTGAAGGTTTAACCATTGGAGCAAATGCAAAAATTATTAGAAGAATAATTGGCGATTTTGCTACTTCTTGGGGTTTTGGTATTGATGTAGGTGTACAATATGAAAGAAATAATTGGAAATTTGGTTTGATGCTTCGTGATATTACAACCACATTTAATAGCTGGAGTATTGATGAAGGAGAATTTGATAAAATAAAAAATGCCATTCCAGGCCAAAATCAAGAATTACCAGAAAGTACTGAAATTACGCTCCCAAAAGCTCAACTAGGTGTAGCCAGAAAGTTTTTATTAAAGAGAGATTTTAATTTACTAACTGAAATAGATTTAAATATTCGTTTTACAAAAACAAACGATTTAATTTCAACTGATATTGTTAGTATAGACCCCGCATTTGGTTTTCAAATTGATTATTTAAATACCGTATTTTTACGTGGTGGTATTGGAAATATTCAAAATGAACTACAATTTGATGCTACAAAAGAGCTAATTTTTCAACCAAATTTTGGTGTAGGATTTAATTATAGAGGAATACAAATTGATTATGCACTAACTAATATTGGTAGTGTTGGAAATGCACTCTATTCAAATGTATTTTCAATTAAAATAGCCTTTAACCATTTTAGATAACTATGAAAAAGAAGATTTATATTTTAGCATTTCTATTGAGTTTTTTCCAACTTTCTGCACAACAACTATCTTCAAACGCTACAATAAGTGTAATTACTTGTGGTCCGGGAAGTGAGCTATTTACGGCTTTTGGACACAGTGCATTTAGAGTTTCTGATCCTCTTTTAGGCTTAGATAAAATTTACAACTATGGCACATTTAATTTTAATGCGCCAAATTTTTATTTAAATTTTGCAAAAGGTAAATTAACATATCAGCTTTCCACCACCACATTTAATCGATTTTTAAGACTCTATCATTATGAAAATAGATGGGTAAAATCACAAGAATTAAATTTAAACACTACTCAAGTTCAAGCTATTTATAACTTTTTAGAAAATAATGCAAAACCTCAAAATAGGGATTATCAATATGATTTTTTCTATGATAATTGTTCAACTAAAATTGAAGATATTGTTAAAAACATTCTAAAAAATAAGGTTCAATTTAGCAATTCACATATTACATCAACCAAAACACATAGAGATTTAATTTCTGACTATACTACTAATTTTAAATGGGGGAAATTTGGAATAGATTTAGCGCTAGGCTCTGTAATAGATAAAAATGCACGTAAAGATGATTATAAATTTTTGCCAGATTATATTTATAAAGCTTTTGATAACGCTACTATTGAAAAAGAAAACAGCTCCAATAGTTTAGTTAAGAGGCATCTAACTATTTTAAATGATACAAGAACAAGTAAATCAACTATTTTAAGCCAACCACTTACTATAATTACAATTTTAGCAATTCTTATATTGCTTATTACTTATAGAAATTTAAAACTAAAAAAACGATCTAAATGGCTAGATTTTATACTATTTTTTAGTACAGGATTAATTGGAATTGTAGTTTTATTATTATGGTTTGCTACTTCACATACAGCAACTTATAAGAATTTCAACTTTCTATGGGCATTTGCACCAAATTTAATAGTTGCATTTTATTTATTAAAATCGAAATTACCTAGTTGGATTTGGGCTTATAATTTGTTTCTATTAATTTTATTAGGGGTAATGATAGTACTTTGGTTATTAAAATTTCAAGTATTTAATATTGCTTTACTTCCTCTTATTTTAGCAATGGCAATACGATATCATTATTTAAAAACGTGAGTTTGATATAAGTAATAATATAAATTATTGAATTAGTGCGTTTTATAGTTGTTTTGCTAATCTAAAGGAAGGCAGGAATCCATAAATAGGATGCGTTTAGATTCCTGCCTTCACAGGAATGACACCCATTTTTACTATAGAATTTATAAATGACTAATAATCAGAAGTCTTTATGTCGAACTCAGGTTCATACGTAAGTGTAATAGAAAAATAACTAAATAACAAACGTCATTCTCAGCTCGACTGGAAATCTTTACGTAAGAAAATAATAAAAATCATAAGGAACAGATATCGCATCAAGTGCAATATAACGAAACCTAATGTCAGTCTGAGCTTGTCGAAGACTTTTTACAATCTCAATTAATAAAATTAAAAACGACAAGTACTTATTTTAAGTACCTCTAAAAAATAAAATGGTACTAATTGTTTTTATCACAATTTTAAAATCCATTAAAATAGTTCGCTCTTTAATGTAATATAAATCGTACATCAATTTTTCCCGCTGATCTTTAACCGTACTAGCATACGGGTGCATTACTTGAGCCCAACCTGTTAAACCAGGTTTTATCACATGTCGTATTGAATAAAAAGGTAATTCTTTTTCTAATTGCTCAACAAATTCAGGACGTTCAGGTCTTGGACCTATTAAACTCATTTCACCTTTTAATACATTAAAAAACTGAGGCACTTCATCAATTCTAGTTTTCCGAAGTATTCTTCCAAATGTAGTAATTCTAGCATCATTTTTTTTAGCCCAAACTACTCCATCTTTTTCTGCATTGGAAACCATCGTTCTAAATTTTATAATATTAAATTCAGTTCCTCGTTTTCCAACTCTTTTTTGAGTGTAGAATAATTTACCTTTATTTCCAAACAAATTACTTATAAACACAATAGGTAGAAAAATTAAAGAAATTAGTATTCCAATTAGTGAAAACAAGATATCAAATATCCTTCTAAATGTTAAATACAAGTTATTATGTTGACTTTTACTAAATGTAAAATAATTGTAAAAATCAGCTGATAATTGATTTTCAGAAATTCTATTGGTTTCATCTTCAATAAAACTGTCAACACTTCTAATGATTACTCCTTTTTTAAACAACTCAATTAGTTGCGCGTTAATTTCATTTACAAATTCAAATTGTTTAGAAGAAACTATAACTTCATTTATAAAATTATCTTTAATAATTTGTTCAATATTAATATTTTTACTTGCTTTAAAATTAATAATATCACTCTCTTTAAGTATCTTATTTGAAATGTAAGCCACAATATTATTTGCTTCTTTATTTTTATTTATCGCAATTAAGTTTTGTGCCTGATTTATTTCAGCAATAATTAATATTTTCTTTAAAAAACGTGGTGAAAAAATAAATTGAATATATATAAATCTATTTATTAATAGTGGAAATAACAAAGTTCCTGCAAAATATAGAATTTGTAGTCTGTTCTGTGGTAAAATAGGTGAAATTATGGGTGTGAACACATAAAATATCGTTATAAAAATACTTGTCATCAAAGTACTTCTTATCACCAAATACTTGTCACTTGCAACGCGTAAATTGTACATTTCAAATACTTCACCAAAAAAAAGTAAATAAAAAATGAGTGTTATTAACCAAACAAAAATATCTGGACTTTGAAAATTAAGATACTTAAAATCAAAAAAGTAATTTACTGTAAACATCCCTAATAAAACAACTACACTATCAAAAAAACGTAAATATAATTTTCGTTCAGAAATTGAGAAATGAAAGTTTGTTTGGGGCATCTTTAACTTATTATTCAAAATCAAAGGTACAAGATATATTTTAGAGAAATATTATTTAACGATTTTTTTAAAAGCTAATTGTATAAAATAATACAATGACTGTAATCTATTTAAGTTTTCATGCACCCGATATATTTTCCAATTGTATTTTAACAAATTAATTTTATTACTTGAAACTGAGACTTGCCTTTTGTTATATAAAGCTAATGGTTGTTGAATCCCTTCTGCAATTACTCCATTTTTAGTTATTTTTAACCACAAAGCCCAATCTTGTCTTTTTAAAATTTTAGGCATATAAACTTTGCCTAAATGCTTTACTGAATACATTGCGGTTAAACATCCAATATAATTATTAGTCAATAAATTTTTATAAGTAATTTTTTCTTTAGCAATTACAAGCTTCTTATCTTTATTTAATTCGTTTATAGTATAATACGATGTATGTGAAACTACACTATTATTATTTTGCATAAAACGAACTTGAATTTCTAATTTATTTTCTATCCAGCTATCATCACTATCTAAAAAGGCAATAAAATCACCATTTGAAACTTCAATACCTTTATTCCTAGCTACAGCAGGTCCAGAATTCCTATTTAATGTTATCAATTGTATTCTCTGGTCTTTTTTTTGGAATTGTTTAATTATTTCAACTGAGTTATCGGTGGAACAATCATCTATAATAATTAGTTCCCAATTTTCATAAGTTTGGTCAATAACACTTTGGATAGTTTCAGAGATGTACTTTGAAGCATTGTAATTGGGGGTTATAATAGATACTAACTGGTTCATTTATTAAATATTTGAAATAAAACTTTTTAGCTTTTGTTTTTCTGAATTTATTTTTTGACCTATTTTAATAGTTACTATAATATCATTTTTAAAATACACTCTAATTTCCTTTTTTAGGAATTCAAGCTCCGTATTATTAATTAATTGCTCAATCAAAAAAACTAACTCACCCTTTTCATTTTGAACTACCTGGTAATTTAGTTTTAAGTCTTGTTTAGTTACTAAATTTTTAAATATATAATAAAAATACAAACTTGGATACTTATAGTTAATACCATAGACCGTATTTCCAATTCTACCCGTTACTTCCTCCAAAATTTGATGCTGCATCCCACATTCACATACCTTAGTTTTAGGTGCTAATTTAATATAATCACCTAATTTGTATCTTATTATAGGAAATGACTTCATTTGTAAATTAGTTACAACAATCTCATTATCAATATCTTCAACTATAACCCCTTCCATATTAATATGCATATTTCCACTAGGGCATTCAAAAGCTATTATACCTGTTTCTGCAGCACCATATTCGCTAATCATGGTAACTCCATACGCTTTTTTGACTTCAGATTGATAGGCTTCAATTATTTTTTCTGAAGTACCTTTTACCATTTTTAAATTGAAGGGTTTCTTTAAATTTTGTTCGTTAATTAATTTAGCAGTTTCATAAATCATGGATGAATATCCATGCAAATAAGTTGCTTTAGATAGTTTTTTTATAAAATATTTTACTGAGTTGTGTTCATAACTAAACAATCTAAATCTGTTCTGAAGTTTATCTAAGATAT
>NZ_JASFZF010000005.1:0-3595 GCF_046055765.1 Lutibacter sp.
TACAGTAAACGTAACAGGTGATGCTTCTGTAGCTATGTTAGTTGCAAAATCGTTAGGAAAGCTACACAAACCTAAAGTGAAAGATTGGGATGATAATTACCCTAAAAAATAAAATTTTAAAAAATAGGAGTTACAAACTCCTATTTTTTTTTGAATTAAACTTTAGGTTTACAAAAACCTACATTTAATTTCAGGAGAAGGGATCATACAATGTTCCTTTTTTCCAAACCATTTATAACGATTTTTTGCTATTAAATTATAAATCCAATCTCTAATAAATTTTGGAGTAATTATAAATGCATAAAGTACTTTATAACCCCCATTTAAATATTTGGCAATTCTTAATGCTGCAGTAGATTTTTCGTAGATAGTTCCATTTTCAATCAATACTATTGAATTTAAATTCAAATTTTTTGAAGGTAAGTGTAACAAAATTTCTTTTGCGGCGTCTGATTGAAGTGAGGCAAATAAAAAATGCTTTTTATCGTCATTTTTAATAATAAAATTGATAGAGGAATTGCAAAGATTGCAAATACCATCAAAAAGTATAATTGATTTGCCATTAAAATTGTTCACGAAACAAAGTTACATTTTATTACTAGAATCTTCTTTTAACAAAATATTAATAACAACTTTCAAGAGCAATTCATAATTTCGTTTAAAACAACAAACTAAATGATTAAGATTGAAAAACTTCATAAATCTTATCCAATCGGAAAAGATGCTCTCCATGTATTAAAGGGGTTAGATTTACATATTAAAGAAGGCGAATTTGTATCAATAATGGGGTCTTCAGGTTCAGGAAAATCAACATTATTAAATATTGTAGGTTTATTAGATAATTATGATGAGGGTAACTATTATTTAAATGGACAATTAATGAAAAATTTAGATGAGAAAAAAGCAGCAATTCTAAGAAATAAATTTTTAGGCTTTGTATTTCAATCATTTAATTTAATTACATATAAAACAGCTATAGAAAATGTTGCACTTCCATTGTACTATCAAGGTATAGGAAGAAAAGAACGTCAAAAAATAGCCTTACAATATTTAGAAAAAGTAGGTTTAAAAGATAGGGCTAATCATTTGCCAAGTGAACTTTCAGGTGGGGAAAAACAGCGTGTAGCAATTGCTCGCGCTCTGGTTACCAATCCAAAAGTTGTATTAGCTGATGAACCTACAGGAGCGTTAGATTCAAGCACTTCACATTCGGTTATGGAGTTGTTGAAAGAAATTAATAGAGAGGGAATGACCGTATTTGTTATTACTCACGAAGAGGATATTGCTGCTGAAACAGATAGAATTGTTCGTTTACGTGATGGAGTGATTATTAGTGATGAAAAAGTTAACAAAAATGTAAACGCTTAATTATGTTCGATTTAGATCGCTGGCGAGAGATTTTTCAAACAATTGGTAAAAATAAACTAAGAACGGCACTTTCTGGTTTTACAATAGCGTTTGCTATTTTACTTTTTACACTTTTATTTGGTGTTGGAAATGGGTTGAAGCATACATTTGAAAAGCAATTTGCAAGTGATGCTATAAACTCTGTATATATAAGATCTGGGAAAACTACAAAACCTTATAAAGGTCTGCAAAGCGGTAGGAAAATTCAATTTAGGAATGATGATTCTAAATTTATGAATGATAAATTTGAAGATGAAATTGAGTTTTTCAGTCCTAATATTCAACGTTTTAATGTTCAAGCAATTTACAAAGGTGAACAAAATAGATATACGATTAGAGGAGTTTATCCAGATTATCAACCTTTAGAATCTGCTATAGTTCAAGATGGGAGATTCCTAACCTATTTAGATTTAAAAAGGAGAGCAAAAGTTGTGGCTATTGGTAGGTTAGTTGAGGAAGATTTATTTGGGCAATTAAGTGCTCTTGGGAAAAACATCACTTTAGATGGAATTTCCTATAAAGTCGTAGGTGTATTCAATGATCCTGGAGGAGATAATGATGAACGTTTTATATATGCACCTTTTACTACAATTCAAGGAATGTATAAACCAAATGATGAAATAGATCAGTTTGGTTTAACTTTTAATCAAAATTTGAGTGTTGAAAAGGCTCTAGCATTTTCTAATTTATTAACTAAAATGTTAAAAGAAAAGCATAATGTTGATCCACGTGATCAGAGTGCTATTAGAGTTTTTAATTATGCAGAACGTACAAAAGGAACAAAAATTTTTATGGTTGGTTTAAATGTGATTATATTGTTTATTGGGATAGGAACATTAATAGCTGGCATTATTGGTATTAGTAATATCATGGTTTTTATAGTAAAAGAACGTACTAAGGAATTAGGAATAAGAAAGGCATTAGGAGCAACTCCAAAATCTATTATTGGGATGATTATGATGGAATCAATTTTTGTGACTGCCTTGGCTGGATATATTGGTCTTTTAATAGGTGTTTTGTCTTTAAAAGGTTTAGGGAAAAGTTTAGAAGAATATGGAATTTTAAACCCAAGTGTTGAAACGTATGTTATTGTTGGTGCAACTGTAGTATTGATAATAGCAGGAACAATAGCTGGTTACATACCAGCAAAAAGAGCGGCGAGAATTAAACCTATTGTAGCATTAAACGACGAATAGTTATGAAATTTTTATTTGACATAGATACTTGGCAAGAGATATTTAGCAGTATTCGTAAAAATAAGACACGTACAGGTATTACAATTATTGGTGTAATGTGGGGTATATTCTTGTTGGTAGTTTTATTAGGTGCGGCAAAAGGAATTGAAAATAAATTTAATAGTATTTTTGGCAATTTTGCTACAAATAGTGTATTTATTTGGGGGCAACAAACAAGTAAGCCTTTTAAAGGGTTTCAAGAAGGTAAACCAATTTCACTCAAATTAGGTGATGTTGAAAAAATAAAAAATGAAATTAAAGGTATTGATTTAATAGCACCTAGAAGTCAGGCAGGAGGTTTAGTTATTCGCAAATTTCTATCTGGTAGTTTTAATATTTCTGGGGATTTTCCAGTACTTAATAAAATTCAAAACAAAAATATAATATACGGTAGATTTATTAATCATAATGATATTAAAGAAAAGAAAAAAGTATGTGTTATAGAAGAAGAAGTTTATAAACAACTTTTTGAGAAAGATGAATATCCAATTGGAGAATTAATAAGTATTAATGGAATTAACTATACTGTAGTTGGTTTGTTTAAAGCAAGTGAAACTATTAGGTTAGGTGATAATATTCATATTCCATTTTCAACTTTTCAACAAGTATATAATAGAGGTGATAAAATTAGTTGGATGATTATTACTGGTAAAGCAGAAAGTGATATTGTTCAAATAGAAAAGGATGCTAAATTAATTTTAAAAAATTTACATAAAGTACATCCAAAAGATAAAAGAGCATTTGGAGGTATGAATTTAGGGAGTATGTTTGCTAAGGTTACTGAATTTTTACTGGGAATGCAATTTTTAACTTGGTTTGTAGGTATTTCGACATTAATAGCTGGTGTTTTTGCCATTGGAAATATCTTATTAATTACTGTAAAAGAGCGTACAAAAGAAATTGGAATTAGGAGAGCTTTAGGAGCAAAACCTTGGGAAATTAAACGTCAAATT
>NZ_JASFZF010000006.1:0-42681 GCF_046055765.1 Lutibacter sp.
GTTTGATTCTGGCTCAATGCCTTATGCACAATGGCATTATCCGTTTGAAAATAAAGATTTAATTGACGAGAAGAAATTCTATCCAGCCGATTTTATTGCTGAAGGAGTAGATCAAACTCGTGGTTGGTTTTATACATTACACGCAATTGGAACTATGGTTTTTGATTCTGTAGCCTATAAAAATGTGGTGTCTAACGGGTTAGTGTTAGATAAAGAAGGTAAAAAAATGTCGAAGCGTTTAGGAAATGCTGCAGATCCATTTGAAACAATGGAAAAATACGGAGCAGATGCTACACGTTGGTACATGATTTCAAATGCAAATCCATGGGATAATTTAAAGTTTGATGTTGATGGAATTGATGAGGTTCGAAGAAAATTCTTTGGAACGTTATATAACACTTATTCATTCTTTTCTTTATATGCAAACTTAGATAATTTTACTTATGCTGAAGATGAAATAGCAATTGAAGAGAGACCAGAAATTGATCGTTGGGTATTATCAGAATTGAATACATTAATTAAAAATGTAGAGAAATTTTACGAAGAATACGAACCAACAAAAGTAGCAAGAGCAATTCAAGAATTTGTTTCAGAAAATGTAAGCAACTGGTTTGTTCGTTTAAGTAGAAGACGTTTTTGGAAAGGTGAATATGGACAAGATAAAATATCAGCATACCAAACATTATACACGTGTATGGTTACGGTTGCTAAATTAGCTTCGCCAATTGCGCCATTTTTTATGGATAATTTGTATAAAGATTTAACAACTATTTCAGAAAAAGAAAATTTTGAATCAGTACATTTAACTTCATTTCCAAAGTATGATGAGAGTTTGATTGATAGTAAGTTAGAGCGTAAAATGCAACAAGCTCAAAAAATATCTTCCATGGTTTTATCGTTACGTAAAAAAGAAATGATAAAAGTTCGTCAGCCATTACAAAGAATTATGATTCCTATTTTGGATGAAAACGATAGAGAAGAAATTTTGGCTGTTGAAAACTTGATAAAATCAGAAGTAAATGTAAAGGAAATTGAGTTAATTGATGATGCTTCAGGAATATTAGTAAAAATGATAAAGCCTAATTTTAAAGTACTTGGTCCAAAGTTTGGGAAAGATATGAGGTTTGTTGCTCAGGCAATTCAAAATTTAACACAAGATGACATTGCAACTGTTGAAAAACAAGGTGAAATTTCATTAAAAATTAATGAAAATATTGTAAATTTAACGCTCAATGAAGTTGAAATTTCATCGCAAGATATTGAAGGATGGCTAGTTGCAAATCAAGGCGGTTTAACCGTTGCATTGGATGTAACAATCACTGATGAATTACGTAAAGAAGGAAATGCAAGAGAGTTGGTGAACAGAGTACAGAACCTTCGTAAAGAGTCTGGTTTTGATGTAACTGATAAAATTAGATTGGTTATTCAAAAAAATGATATATTAGAGCAATCAATTTCAGCAAATGAACAATATATAAAAACTGAAACGTTAACAAATGAATT
This sequence comes from Lutibacter sp., assembly GCF_046055765.1. GTDB lineage: Bacteria > Bacteroidota > Bacteroidia > Flavobacteriales > Flavobacteriaceae > Lutibacter. The sequence continues at coordinate 1,504 of NZ_JASFZF010000006.1, forward strand.
GGTGTTTGAAGATAAAGTAGAAAAAGGCATAGAAATAGCTTTTGACGATGTAAACACTAAAATATTAATACAAAAAGTGTAAGCTTATGAACGAAAATAATAGATATTCAGACAAAGATTTAGCTGAGTTTAAAGAGTTAATTTTATCTAAAATTAACTATGCTGAAGAAGACTTAGCATTGATTAATAGTGCTTTTAAAAATGACAGTAATAATGGGACTGATGATACATCACCAACCTTTAAAGCTTTTGAAGAAGGTTCTGAAACCATGTCAAAAGAAGCAAATGTACAATTAGCAATACGTCAAGAAAAATTTATAAGAGACTTAAAAAATGCCTTGTTGCGTATTGAAAATAAAACGTATGGTATTTGTCGTGTTACAGGAAAATTAATAATGAAAGAACGTTTAAAATTAGTTCCACACGCAACATTAAGTATTGCTGCAAAAAGATTACAGCAATAATTAATAAAAATTATAAAACGAATGGAGCTTCCTACTTTGGAGGCTTCCTTTTTTAAATACCAGAATTAAAATACAATAAAATTGAAAAAGGCCTTATTTATTATATTTATAGTATTGTTAATAGATCAAATTAGTAAATTTTATATTAAAACTAATTTTTTTTATGGAGAAGATGTTATAGTTTTTGATTGGTTTCGAATTCATTTTATTGAAAATAATGGAATGGCTTGGGGAGCTGAATTTGGAGGGAAAGCAGGAAAATTATTTTTAACAGTTTTTAGGTTATTTGCAATTACAGGAATTGGTTATTGGTTGTTTACTTCAGTAAAAAAGAAAGCGAATACTATTTTAATTGTTGCAATTTCCTTAATTTTTGCTGGTGCAATGGGGAATATTATTGATTCTGTTTTTTACGGAGTTATTTTTAATACCCCTGGAGGTCATGATTTAGCCACATTGTTTTCTGAACAAGCCACAGGAAAATTATTTTTCGGAAAAGTGGTAGATATGCTTTATTTTCCTATATGGAGTGGAGATTTACCAAGTTGGTTACCAATTTTGGGTGGAAAACCATTTACTTTTTTTAATGCTATTTTTAATGTAGCTGATACTTCAATTTCTACAGGCGTAGGTTTATTAATATTTTTTAACAAAAAAGCGTTCCCAAAAGGGTTATAGTAGTTTTTTTACGTAAAATATAATAATCCAAATACTAATCGTACATTTGCGATTAACTTATGAGAAGAACTATACAAAATATTACCTATTTGGAGGAAACAGAAGAATTAGCAAAATTTGCGAAAGCTTTAGGTCACCCAACAAGAATAAAAATTCTTAACTATTTAGAAAATCAAAGTTGTTGCTATACAGGTGATTTGATGGAAATGCTTCCATTGGCACAATCAACAATTTCTCAACATTTAAAAGAATTAAAAAATGCAGGGTTAATTCAAGGTGAAGTATCTCCTCCAAAAATAAAGTATTGTATTCAGCAAAAAAATTGGGTAAAAGCAAAAGAATTATTTGAGACATTTTTTCAAAAAAATATGACTAAAATATCGTGTAAATAAAAAAAATAAATACATCCATCGTTTATAGGCGATGATAAATAATAAAAAATAAACTTAAAATGAAAATAATAAAAATATTAGGAACAGGTTGCCCAAATTGTGTAAGTACGGAAAAAATTGTTACTGAAGTTGTAGCTACAGAAAAAATTGAAGCTCAAATTATAAAGGTTACTGATATTCAAGAAATAATGATGTATGATATTATGAGTACACCTGCCGTTGTGATTGATGAAATAGTGGTGGTTAAAGGAAGAGTACCTAGCGCTTCAGAAATTAAAGAATTATTAAAAGAAGAAGCTTGTTGTTCTACTACTGAGGATTCTTGTTGTGAACCTGTTTCTGAAAATAAATCAGATAGTTGTTGTGAACCTAAAAACGGTTGTTGCTAAAACAGGATTGAACTAATTTATTTTAATTATGAAAAAAAAGCTTAAACTATTAGATCGTTTTTTAACGGTATGGATATTTTTAGCAATGATTATTGGTGTTAGTTTGGGTTATTTATTTCCTCAAATTGCAAATGTAACTGAATCTCTTTCAGTTGGAACAACAAATATTCCGTTAGCTATTGGTTTAATTTTAATGATGTATCCACCACTTGCAAAAGTAGACTACAGTTTAATACCAACAGTTTTTAAGGACACAAAATTAATGTCTATGTCCTTGTTTTTAAACTGGATTGTAGGCCCAATTTTAATGTTTCTTTTAGCAATTATTTTTTTAAGAGACGAACCAGGATATATGTCGGGTTTAATTTTAATTGGTTTGGCGCGTTGTATTGCTATGGTAATAGTTTGGAACGATTTAGCAGGTGCAAGTAGAGAATATGGCGCTACTTTAATAGCTTTAAATAGTGTTTTTCAAATTATAACTTATAGTTTTTATGCTTGGTTATTTATTACGGTATTGCCTAATTATTTTGGTATAGAAGGATTTGATGTAAATATTTCGGTATGGGAAGTAGCCAAAAGTGTTTTAATTTATTTAGGAGTTCCATTTTTAGCAGGGTTTTTAAGTAGAAAACACTTAGTAAAATATAAAGGTGAAAACTGGTACAATCGTAAATTTATTCCATTTATTTCTCCAATTACATTAATAGCTTTATTAGCAACAATTGTACTAATGTTTAGCTTAAAAGGCGATTTAATTGTTGAAATCCCTTTAGATGTGTTGAAAATTGCAGTACCATTAGTCATTTATTTTGTGCTCATGTTCTTTGTAAGTTTCTTTGTTGGAAAAGCAATGAATATAGATTACAAACGTAATGCGGCAGTTGCATTTACAGCTACAGGTAATAATTTTGAACTTGCAATTGCAGTTGCTATTGCTGTTTTTGGTTTAAATTCTCCACAAGCTTTTGCTGGTGTAATTGGTCCTTTAGTTGAGGTTCCTGTGTTAATTGCTTTGGTGAATGTTTCATTATGGATGAAGAAATTTTTTTATTAAATGAGAATATTAATTTTATGTACAGGTAATTCTTGTAGAAGTCAAATGGCTGAGGGTTTTTTAAAATCTTTTGATGAGAATCTCGAAGTTTTTTCAGCAGGAACTACACCTGTTATTGAGGTACATCCTTTGGCAATTCAAGTAATGAAAGAGTTAGGTATTGATTTAAGTGCAAACAAGCCTAAATCAGTTCATCAATTTTTAAAAGATGAGTTTGATTTTGTAATTACTGTTTGTGGTGGCGCAAAAGAAGCTTGCCCAATGTTTACAGGTAGTGTAAAACACAGGCTTCATATTGGTTTTGACGACCCTGCTGAATTTACCGGATCTATTGATGAAGTTTTAAATGAATTTAGAAGAATTAGAGATAAAATTAAAAGAGATTTCTTTAATTTTTATAAAGAAAAAATAGCTTAAATATAATGTTTGACTGGATTCAACAAATAGCAGATTGGTTTGTTTTTGATGTTTTGAAGCTTCAAGAAGGAAATCATCTAGCTGAAGCTCTAAATTTTTTCATTTATGATACTGTGAAAATTTTATTACTAGTTTTTGTAATCATCTTTTTTATGGGAATTGTAAATAGCTATTTCCCAGTTGAAAAAGTTAGAAATTATTTATCGCGTAAAAAATTGTTTGGTTTTGAATATTTAATATCCTCATTATTTGGTGTGGTAACACCATTTTGTTCATGTTCATCAGTTCCGTTATTTATTGGCTTCGTAAAAGGAGGAATTCCTTTAGGAGTTACATTTTCTTTTTTAATAACATCTCCACTAGTAAATGAGGTTGCAATAGGCTTATTTATAGGTTTATTCGGTTTAAAAACTACAGTGATTTATGTGATTAGCGGAATTTTATTGGGGACTATTTCAGGAATTATTCTTCAGAAATTAAAACTTGAAAAATATTTAACACCTTGGGTACAACAAGTTCTTGAAAAATCACAAAAAGAAACAGATAAGTTTGAAGTTGCTTCCTCTACCTTTAAAGATAGACTGCCATCAATTTGGGTAGATACCAAATCAATTTTAAAAGGAATTTCACTTTATGTAATTATTGGAATTGCCATTGGAGGATTAATGCACGGTTATATTCCAGAAGGATTTTTTGAAGCGTATTTAACTAAAGATAATTGGTTTGCAGTTCCAATTGCAACCATTTTTGCTGTGCCAATGTATTCGAATGCATCAGGAATTTTACCTATTGTACAAGTATTGGTTGCTAAAGGAATTCCGTTAGGAACTGCTATAGCATTTATGATGGGTGTAGTTGGGCTTTCATTACCAGAAGCTATGCTTTTGAAAAAAGTAATGACTTTCAAGTTAATAGGAATATTTTTTGGAGTAGTAACACTTTGTATTATTATTTCTGGCTATTTATTTAATGTTATTTTGTAAAACAATTTAATAATTTAAGCAAAGAATTTAATGATTTATTATTTTAAAGGATAAATAAAACAGATAAAATGAGTAAATTAAATTATAGCAAGCTAAAAACGGTAAATAAGAAAACATACTTAGGTTTATCAGATATGTTGCCTATTATTATTGGAATGATTTTATTAGTCAGCATTATAACAATTATGATTCCAGCATCTTATTATAATGTACTTTTTGATGGAAATATAATATTTGATTCTATTAAAGGGGCAGTATTAGGTAGCATCCTCACTGGAAACCCTGTTACAGGCTACATTTTAGGAAATGGTTTTTTAGAAGCAAATATTAGTTTAATTGCCATTACCTCATTTATTGTTTCTTGGGTAACAGTTGGTTTAGTTCAGCTGCCTGCAGAATCTTTAGTTTTAGGAAAAGTATTTGCATTTTATAGAAATATTACGGCTTTTATGATGTCTATTGTAGTTTCCTTTTTAACTGTTTTAATTCTAAATTTAATTTAAAAATGGAAAAGAAGGAGCACATTAAAAAAAGTTATGGGAAATGGATTTTCTTAGCTGTGGTTATCCTAATTTTAGGAATTATTTATTTTGTTAATTCAAATAAATTTATTCTAATTTTAGAACAATTTCAAAATTTATTATTTCAAATTATCCCTATTTTATTCATAGTTTATTTTATAATGTTACTTACCAATTATTTTATAGATAAAAATAAGCTAAAAAAATATTTAGGTAAAGATGCAGGTGTAAAAGGATGGGTAATTACTATCATTTCAGGGATTTTATCAATTGGCCCTTTATATTTATGGTATCCTCTGATGAAGGATTTACAAGAAAAAGGAGTGAAAGATAGATTTTTAGTAACATTCTTATTCAACAGAGGAATTAAATTGCAATGGTTGCCAATGTTAATAATATATTTTGGACTTAAATATTCACTTATTTTGTTATTTACAATGGCTATTGTTTCTATTCCACAAGGTATAATTACTGAAAAACTGATTAAAATTTCTTCAAAAAATAAATTATGAAATATATATCAATTCTATGCGTAAGCATCCTATTATTTTCTTGTGAAGGAAAAATAACATCAAAAAAAGATGTAGCAACCGTTAAAAATATGGCTAGTAAAGTAGAAGTCAAGGCAAGTTTAACTTCTGAAACAAACAACGCTAAAGTCACTTTTATAGAGCTAGGTTCTGTACGTTGTATTCCTTGTCAGAAAATGCAAGGTGTTATTAAATCTGTAAATAAAAAATATGGAAAACAAGTCAAAACAATTTTTTATGATGTTTGGACAAAAGAAGGGAAACCTTATGCTGAAACTTATAAAATAAATTTGATACCAACACAAGTATTTTTAGATAGCGAAGGAATAGAATATTACAGACATGAAGGATTTTTTCCTGAAGAAGAACTCGAAAAAATATTAAAACAAAAAGGGGTTAAATAAAATCAAAAAATAACAAAATGAAAAATATCAAATTTAGTATCATCATAGCAATTAGTATACTGCTTTCATCTTGTAGCAGTAAAGTTAAACCTAAATCTCAAGCTTTAGATACATCCATTTCAAAAATTGAAGTAATAGACTTTTATTCAACTCACAGATGTGTAACATGTAAGGCTATTGAAGCAAATGCAAAATATACTTTAGATACTTATTTTTTGAACGAATTAAACGAAAATAAACTCACTTTTCAAACTATCAATGTTGATGAAGAACAAAATTTTAAAATAGCTGAAGAATATAAAGCTACAGGAACTGCATTGTTTTTAAATATTATTAAAAATGGTAAAGAAACTCATATTGATTTAACCGATTTTGCTTTTATGAAAGGAATGGATAAAGAAGCTTTTTCAGAAGAGTTAAAATCAAAATTAGAAGCTGAGTTAAAGAATATTTAGATGGAGTACTTACAAACACTTCTCGAAAATTATAATCTTCCTATTTTATCAGCATTAATACTTGGGCTAATGACCGCCATTAGTCCTTGTCCTTTAGCAACTAACATCACTGCAACAGCTTTTATTTCAAAAAATATTACTAATAAAAAGTTGGTTTTTTTAAGTGGATTATTGTATTCTCTAGGACGAGCATTTAGCTATACCGTAATTGGATTAATTTTATTTTTTGGGGCAAGCAAGTTTCAAATAGCACGGTTTTTTCAACAAAATGGAGAAAAATATTTAGGTCCGCTACTTATTGTTGTTGGTTTAATTATGTTGAATGTGATTAAGTTGAATTTTTTAGGAAAATTAAATTTCACTGAAAAATTCACCAACAAGTTTAAAGATAAAGGTTTACTAGGCTCTTTTTTAATAGGAGTTGTATTTGCGTTGGCATTTTGCCCTTATAGTGGTGCATTGTATTTTGGAATGTTAATTCCAATGACCATTTCAAGTACAAACGGTTTGTACTTGCCAATTATTTTTGCTTTTGGTACGGGATTACCGGTAGTTTTATTTACTTATTTATTGGCTTTTGCAGCAGGTAGTGTAGGAGTATTTTACAATAAAATAACCAAGATAGAAAAAGTAATGCGCTATGTTGCTGGACTAGTATTTATACTAACGGGTTTGTATTATGTACTTATTTTTACAGAGATTATTCAATAACCAATTCAAATAACATTCTCCTTATTTAAGCAACTTAAAAAGTATCAATTAATTGTAGCAACTATTAATTGTAACTATTGCTACAATTAATGTTGAATTTTGCCATACCTTTGTAAGTGAATACTTACTTACATCTATTATGAAACGTTTAGATACCGAAACACGACAAATTTTAATTAAAGAGGCTGTGCTAGATATTATTTCAACTGAAGGAATGTCAAAGCTATCGACCAAAAATATTGCTTTGAAAGTTGGCGTAACTGAAGGAGCAATTTACCGTCATTTCAAAAGTAAAAAAGCAATTCTACTATCCATTATACTAGATGTTTATGAAAATTTGGTTGTGAAGCAAGAAGAAATTGCAATTTCAAATTTAGCACCTTCAAAAAAATTATTTACATTTTTCTGCAAACAAATACAGTATTTAATAAAGAATAAAGGTATTACTATTCTACTTTTTTCTGAAGCTACACATTCCAATGATTCTGAACTAAAAAAACAATTACTTAAAACATTAAAAGCACAAAAACAACTATTAATTAAAATAGTACAAGAGGGAATTGATAAAAATGTATGGGATAAAAACTTAAATTTAAATGATTTTTCAACACTTTATATGGGAATACCAGTAATATTAAATATTGAATTAATTCTTCAAAAAGAGAAATTTAAAAGTGATGAGTTTTGTACTAAAATGTTTTATCTATTATTAAAAATTCTAAAAAAATAAATTATTTATCTAATGAAAACTAAAATTTTAATATTAAGTCTACTCCTATTATTCTTAGTTCCTAAAAACAATTATTCACAGGAAATTAATAATATACAAGACCTATTTAGTGCTTTAAAAACGAACCCTCAAACAAAAAGTGATGCATTAGCGTTTGAAAAAGCAACAACAGGAAAACAATTAGCATATAGCGCTTTATATCCAAAAATTACGGCGTTTGGTACTTATGATAATACTTCTATTCCAACAGGAATGATACCAGTGCCTCCTAACGTTATGTTTTCTATGATTCAAGATCCGAGTATACCTCAACCTTTTAGCGATCAAATTTTTAGAGCTGGTGTTAGTATTTCAATGCCGGTATTTATAAAATCTATTTATACGATGGCGAGCAAAGCAAAACACATGCAAAAATCAGCTAAAGCAAAAAAACATATTAATTTATTGCAAAATGAAGCGATTATTATAAGCTCTAATGCTAATTTGCAATATATAAATGCTTTAGCAAAAGCACTTGACAGTAAAAAAGAATCACTTTTAAAAACAAAAGAAATAATTGCTTTAAAAGTGAAAAATGGCAGAGCTCCAGGTTCAAGTTTGTTAATTATTAACAATGGTGTAAATCAGGTAGAAGCTACTAAAAACGAAATTGCTATTAATCGTCTAAAAGCAATAGAAGCTATTGAAACTTTAACAGGAATAAGAATGGAAAACCCTGTAGATATGCTTGAAATTAGCAAAAGTATAGATACAAGTGCTATGAAGGCATTAGAACCTCTAAAACAAAAAGTTATTGCCGATAAATTAAATTATAGAGCTGAAAAAGAAAAGTTATTACCATCCATTTTGCTTAGAGGAAATTATAATCACAGCTTTGCAAATTCTTATAATAATGATATTGCAATTGATGAAAATTATACCACATTTGGTTTAGTTGTAAGCATGCCACTTTTTAATAAAAGTCAATATACTCAAATTAAAAAAAGTAAAATAACTTATAATGCTACTCAAAATGAATTTGATAAACTAAAATTGTCTTTAGAATCTCAAGCTAATCAATTAGAAAATAGTTTACAATTGTTGTATAAATCAGAAAAATTGTACCAACAAAACATACAAGATAAAGAAGAAATTTTAAAAATAGCAAAAGTAAGTTATAGCTCTAATAGAATAGCTATTGAAGATTATTTAAAATATGAAGATGATTTGGTTTTAGAAAAATCAAAACTATATAAAGCACAAGCCGAAAAATGGCAAACATTAGTAAAATTAGCAGTAATTTATGGTAATAACATTGAAAATTTAATAAAATGAAAACGATAAAAAATAAAAAAATAATAGGAATAATTGTAGTAATAATAATTATTATTTTAGCAATTTTTGCTGTAGTTAATGCAAAACGTAAAGAAGCTAATATGCCAATTGCCAAACAATATGGAATTGTAGTACCAACGTTTAAACCAGTAGTAGCAGAAGTAATATTAACGCTTCCTTATTTGGCTCAAACAGAAAATGATAAGGATGTAAAACTATCTTCAAAAGTAACTGCTCGTGTCAATTTCATAAAGCCTAGTGGGGCAAAAGTTAAAAAAGGAGATGTTATTGCCAGATTAGACAATACTTCTATTCAAACAAGTGCTATTAGTTTAAAATCTCAAGTTAAAGCAACAGAAATAGCTCTTAAAAATATAAGAGATACTCATAAAAGAACCAAAGAATTATTAGCTATAAAAGGAGCTTCAATTGAACAATATCAAAAAGAAGAAAGTGAATTGGAAGCTTTAAAAGCTAAATTAAATACTCTACAACAAAATCAAATTGATGTTGCCAATACATTAACGTATGTTACTATTTTATCCCCAGTTGATGGTATTATTTCAAAGACATTAGTCAATAATGGAGATATGTGTTTACCCGGTCATCCAGTAGCAAATATTAGTGCTACTAATGGTTTTTATTTATTGTTAAGAATTCCAACAGATTTACCTATTTATGGCGTAAGTTTTAATAACAAAAGTTATCCTGTTGTTGCTTTAAATAGCACCTTTAACAATCTAGCTGAATACAAAGTGTATGTAGATTCAAAAGGATTTACAACAGGCGATAGAATTGAAGTGAATGTTATTGTATTTAAAGGTAATGCTATAAAATTGCCATTTGATGCTATACTTAATCGCGATGGAAAAAGTTTTGTTTTGATAAATGATAATAGCAAGGCGAAAGCAATTCCTGTAGATATTATTCAAACAGGTGAAAATGGTTTGGTGGTAGTCAATACCAATTTAATAGGTAAAGAAATAGTTGTTGCTAAACAAGATATTTTATTAAAACTCCTTGGAGGTTTAACTATACTAACTCAAAAATAAAAAGTTATGTTTGATTATTTTTATAAACGACCATATACATTATATGCAATTATAGCAGGTTTCTTTATTATGGGGATAGTTGGTCTAGTTACTTTACCTAAAAATCTATTTCCTGATGCAAACCCTCCACAAGTAATTGTAATTACAAATGTTCCTGGAGCAACAGCACAAGTAGCGGCAAATACCGTTTCAAAACCAATTGAACAAGAAATTTCAAGATTAGGTTTAGTAACCGATGTGAGCTCTGTAAATGTTGCAAATTTTTCAATAGTAAAAGTTGAATTTGGTTACAAAAAAGATTTAAATGCAGCTGCTGTTGATGTGGCTAACGCATTGTCTATTGCTAAAGGGAAATTACCCGCCAACGTAAATCCGGCTATTTATACCGCAGGTGATTTTACGTTACCTGTAGATATTATATCATTAAGTCCAAAAAATAATAATATTAGCACTGCTGATATTAGAAAAATAGCTGAAAGTTTTATAAAACCATACTTATTGAGTAATCCTGAAATAGGAAATGTAGAAGTTTTTGGGGGCTATCAAAGTGCTATAAATATTGAAGTTGACCCATTTAAAGCAAAACGTTATAATGTTAATTTTGAATCTATAGCAAAAGCTATTCAAGTATTAAATAAAGATATACCAGTTGGTTTTGTAAAAGGGGAGAACAGCTTTTATACCATTACTTTTTATGGAGAAAAAGATAATATTGAAAAAATTAAAAATATCAATATTTTACCCAATGTACAATTAAGAGATGTTGCCGACGTAAAATGGGGTTTTAAAAAAAGAACTAGCGGATATATTGGTAATGGTAAACAAGCTATAGCTTTAGCTGTACAACGTGCTCCTGGAGGAAGTGTGTTGGATGTAAGTAAAGCGGCCAGAGCCGAAATGAAAACTTTACAAGCCAAATATCCTAATATCAATTTCGAAATTTCCGATACGCAACGCAATCTTATCGAGTTGGCAAACTCTAATATGTTAGACGCTTTACGTGATGCTATCATATTTACACTTATTGTTGTTTTATTCTTTTTAGGAAATTTTAGAGCCATTATTGCTGCAGGTTTATCAATCCCTATGGTATTTTTTGCAACGATGGCTATTATTTGGTTAACTGGTGGCGAATTGAATATTGTAATATATACTGCTATAATTTTAGCTCTGGGTATGTTAACAGATGATGCTGTAGTCGTTTTAGAAAATGTAGAACGGCACCTTAATGAACTAAAAGAAGATTTAGAAACTGCCATTATTAAGGGTACTAAAGAAGTTATTGCGCCAATTTTTGCTGGAACAATTTCTACTATTGCTGTAATATTTCCTTTAATGTTTATAGGTGGTTTTCCTGAAAAAATATTTAAACCCTTAATATTTACATTAATTATTGCATTAATAATTTCATTTTTTATATCCATCACGTTTATTCCACAATTATTAAAAAGACTGTATAAAAATGGGTTTAGAAAAACCAAAGTAGAATTGTGGTTTGATCGTGCTTATGAAAATTCAGTTGGTAAATTAGTTGAACCTTATGTAAATGTGATTAAATTTTCTAATGGTAAACGAAAAGTTTTAAGAAGAATTGTATTAACTGTTGGAGTTGTAATTTTATTATTAGTGAGTATGGGCAGTATTATGCCAACTATAGGTAAAGATGCGATGCCACCAATGGATACAGGTATTATTAAAGCACAAATTGCTTTTAGTGCTAACGAAACTGTAAATAGTGCTGAAAATAAAATGGAACCTTTTTTAACTTGGTTACACAAACAAGATTGGGCAGAAAAAAGTTCTGTTGCTTTTGGTACAGAACCAGGTGTTTTAAGTTTAGGGTCTGGTAATTTACCATCAGAAGCTACAATTACCATTAATTGTGTGGATCGTTTTCATAGAAAATTAACCATGTGGGAAATAGAAGATATTTTACGTGATAGGCTTTCAAAATTAGAAGGCTTAAAACGTAATGATGTTTTCGATTTTGGCGCAACTGCAGTATCTTCTGTAAAAGCACCATTAGATATTCGGTTAAAATCGCCTGTTGTAGATGGTTTAACCGATAAAACACATCAAGTAAGTGATGCTATTGCTACCATAAAAGGATTAACATCGGTTTCAACGAGTTGGGATAAAGATGTAAGCGAAATAGTGTTGGATATTGATGAAAATAAAGCCTTGAGTTTTGGTTTAACACCTTATCAAATCGCGATGCAAATTCCGGTTAAAGGTCAAGTAGTTGGGCTAAACGCCAATTTACAATCTATGAATACGCAGTATGTGCGATTGTATTTAAAAGGAAAATTTAGCGAAAATGAACAAACTTTAAGGCTGTTACCAATCCAATCAAAGTTTGGTGAAATCCCTCTTGAATCTTTAGCTAAAATTTCAAAACGATTAACCTATGCTAAGATCGAACGAAATAAAATGTTATACAGTGTAGATGTTAATGGATACAGAGCCAAACGGCCAATTACACATTTAACAGATGATGCAGATGCAGCTTTAAGTAAAGTTAAAAATCTAGACGATGTTATAGTAACGCAAGAAGGTGATATCCAAACCATAAATGATAGTTTTGACAGAATGATGAAAGCCATTGCCTTAGGAATCATCATCTTATTAATGGTGTTAATTGCTATTTATAAATCAGTTAAAATGGCCTTAATTATGATATTGGTATTACCATTATCCTTAATTGGTGCTGCTTGGGGAATGTTATTATTCCACAAACCAAGTTGTATGCCAAGTTTGTTAGGTATCTTATTGCTTTTTGGAATCATCATTAAAAATGCTGTATTGCTGATAGATTTTTACCAAAAACACCGTGCTAGTGGAGAATCGCCTTATGAGAGTGCTATAGAAAGTGTTCGTGTAAGATTTCGACCAGTATTAATGACAGCTTTTGGTACCATTGCCGGTATGATTCCTATTGCATTAGAAAATGCGGTTGGGTTAGAACGTTTAAGTCCATTGGCAGATGTGGCTATTGGCGGATTACTTATAGGAACACTTTTAACTTTAATTTATGTCCCTATTTATGCTTATGCAGTAGATAAAGATAAAATAATTAAAAAACAATAGAAATAATTTAAGAAGATGGAAACACAAAAGCCAACTATAGAACAAATCCTTACAAAAATGAAAGGATCTATGAATGGAGAATTGCCAAATGTGGTAAAACTAGCAAGTGAAAAATTGCCCGAAATGTTGTACGAACAAATTAGAAGTAATATGTTCGCAATGCCAGAAAATGGTGCTTTAGAAAACGAAACGAGAACTTTAATTTATTTAGGAGTTGCCATAGCAACAGGAGGTAAAACTTGCATCAAGGCAATGCTAAATAAAGCCAAAACGCAAAATATTTCAAAAGATAAATTAATTGAAACCTATAAAATTGTACGTTATGCTGAATCTTCTAGAATTTTGAGCAATGCAGAACAATTGTTTGAAGAATTATAATTTAAAAAACTATTCTCCAAATTTGAGCCACTAAAAAAGTAACAACAAAGCCTAAAATAACAGGAAAAATAGTAGCAACTGTAGTCCATTTTAGGCTTTTAGTTTCCTTATAAATAGTATAAATAGTTGTACTGCAAGGGTTGTGTAATAGGCTGAATAACATTAAGTTAATGGCCGTTAATAAAGTCCAACCTCCAGCTTTTAATATAGCACCTGTTGCATTAACTGAATCTAATTCAAACATCACCCCAGCACCATTTCCAGCCGATATTCCTGTAACTAAAACAGTTAACATCAATATGGTTGGAATTACAATTTCATTGGCAGGAATAGCAACGATATATGCTAATAAGATAACACCATTTAATCCAAATAAAAATCCAAATCCATCTAATGAATTTATAATCCAAGCAGCAATACTTTCATTTCCAATATAAATATTAGAAATTAACCAAATTATTGCACCAGCAGGAGCTGCAAAAACAATAGCTCTCCATAAAACAATTAGCGTTCTGTCAATTAAAGAAGTATAAATAGTTTTCCAAAATCTTGGCGGGCGATACGGAGGTAGTTCTAAATTAAATGTTGAGACCTCACCTTTTAACACTGTTTTAGATAATATCCAAGAAGAAAAAAACATAAATAATATTCCAAGCAATGCGATTCCAATAACTGCGGTTAGTGATGCTATTCCTGAAAAAGAAGTAGGAACTGTTGCTCCAATAAATATGGTAGCAATTAGTATTTGAGTTGGCCAACGACCGTTACATAATGAAAAATTATTGGTGAGTATAGCAATTAAACGTTCTCTTGGGCTATCAATAATTCTAGTAGCAACAACACCAGCAGCATTGCACCCAAACCCCATACTCATGGTAAGTGCTTGTTTTCCGTGTGCACCTGTTTTATTAAATAGAGTATCTAAATTAAAAGCAACTCTTGGCAAATAGCCAAAATCTTCTAAAAGTGTAAATAAAGGAAAAAAGATAGCCATTGGAGGTAGCATTACTGCAATAACCCAAGCAACTGCTAAATAAATACCATCAAATAAAAAACCACTTAACCAAATAGGTGTTCCAATATTGTTAGCAAATGTTTTTAAAACCGGATGAAAATCATCTAATAAAATTTGTGCTAATAATGATGATGGATAATTAGCTCCAGTAATTGTTAACCATAAAATAACGGCTAAAATTAAAAACATGATTGGAAATCCCCAAGTTTTACTTGTTACAATTTTATCTATTTTTGAATCTAAATTAAAATTAATTTTTGAAGTATCTTTTGAAACAGATTGACTTACTATATCAGAAGCATCAGCATAAATACCTTCTGCTAAATGATCGTGAAAATCATCGCCTATTTCCCAGCGTAACTCCTTTGAAAGTGTAATAATTTTATCTATATTTTTAGTGCTCATTTGTTTTTATAATACAAATTCTCCCTTTTCAAGAGCATTTATGATTTGTGTATCCCCTTCAAGTAATCTAAAAGCAATCCATCTGCTATTTGGTATCTTTGGATACTCTTTTTCAATTTCAATACTTAATTCTTTTACAGCATTTTCTATTTTTTTAGGAATATTTTTAATTCGATGTGGTTTGCAACTAATTTTGTTGTTAGCTAATTCGCTAATGGTTTGAATTAATTCTGGAATTCCTCGATTATACCGAGCACTTGTTGGTATTACGGGGATTCCTAAATTTCGAGCTAAATTCCGAGTGTTAATTTCTATATGATTTCTCTCGGCTTCATCCATTAAATTTAAGCACAAAACAGCCTTATTAGTAATTTCTAAAATTTGCAATACTAAATTTAAGTTGCGTTCTAATCTGCTTGCATCAACCACAATTACGGTTACTGTAGGCTTTCCAAATAAAATAAAATTACGTGCAACTTCCTCATCTTCAGATGTTGACAATAAAGAATAAGTTCCTGGCAAATCAATTAATTTAAAAGTTTCATTATTGTATTGAAATCCACCTTCAGCTCTGGTAACAGTTTTCCCTGGCCAATTTCCAGTATGTTGTTTCAATCCAGTTAACGCATTAAATACCGTACTTTTTCCTGTATTCGGGTTTCCAGCCAACGCAACAACAAAATCAAAATTAGAAGTATCGATTCCTAATTTTTTCAGTCCGTTTGCATTAAATTGAGAACAAGTTTCGCATACGCTTTTAATTGATTTTTCCATTAAATATCTTTTTTAATCAAAATATAGGAAGCTTGATTGTTTCTTAAAGCAATAGAAGTTCCTTTAATTAAATACGCTGTAGGTTCTTTTAAAGGATTTACCAAATCAATGCTAACACTCGCTCCTTTTACAAACCCTAAGTCTAATAATCTTCTCCTGCTATCTCCTCTACTTTCCTTTGAAAGCCCAATAATTGTTGCAGTTTCATTTTCCTTTAAACTTGTAAGTCGCATTAAATCATGTTCAACCTTAATATCATTCTGAAATACCGCTATTGTTAAATTTTCGGCAACTTCAGGAGAAAGTCGATATTCTTCACCTTCAGAATAAAAAGTAATCCGAGTTTTATTATTTTCTAAAACCTTTAAGATTGATCCAATGTGAATATTTTCTGCTAAAATTTGTTTATAAACTACTTCTGGCTCGTCTTCAATATGGACTATTTTCCCAGTGAAATATACGGGTAATGTAGTAAGAGAAACCCCTTTTAAAACTGGCATTTTTCCAGTTTGAGAAGGAATTGGATCTCCATGAGGGTCAAATTGTGGTTGTCCTAATTTAGAAGCCAATAAATTAACTTGTTCAACATCTAGTTCATGCTCTTTTCGTTCGGCTCTTTCGTGCCATTCTATTTTATCATACCCTGTTTTTTCTGCTAAAAATTTTTCCCAAAGTCGGTGGGTTCTAATAATTCGTAAGGCTTCTTTTCTACCTTCTAATGTTAATTGAACCAACTTATTTTCAATTGAAATCAATTTTTGAGAGACTGCAATATCAATGACTTTTGTAATTATTGAATTTTTAATTTTTAAGAATTCAAAAAGCTCTATTTTATAAACGGTTTTCCCTTCACTTTCAGAATGAAAAAGAAATTTTAAAATATCTTCGGCAATAACTTTTTTATTGGGCTTATAATTATTTTTGATGATCCAAAACCATCCTTTTTTTGGTTGAAACAAAAAAAATAGCACTGTTGCAATTACAAGAAATAGTAATAGCGATAAAAGTGGATTATAAGTTTGCATCAGTTTTTTATATATAAATTTTTGGCAACATTTTTTGAAATAATTAATTGCTGATTGTTATAGCTTATTTTAATTGAATTATCAAAAGGTTCAATTTCTTTCACTTTAATTTTTAAACCGATTTTTAAATTGTTTTTACTCAAATAATTTAAAAAATTATCGGAAGAATCCTTTACATGGAAAAATGTTCCTTCTTCATTTTCGTTTAATTGCGTTAAATTTTGTAGTTCAACTTTTTTTATTTTTCCGTGTTTTGAAGGAATAGGATCTCCATGTGGATCGAACGTTGGGAAATTTAAAAAAGCATCTAAATTAGCAATTAGTTTATCAGACTTGATATGTTCAAGTTCTTCAGCAAGTTCGTGAACTTCATTCCATTTAAAATGAAGTTTTTCAACTAAAAAAACTTCCCATAAACGATGATTTCTAATTATAGATAGTGCTACTTGTTCTCCTTTTAAAGTTAAGTTAACACCGTAGTATTTTTTATAGTCAATTAAGTTTTTAGTAGCTAATTTTTTTAGCATATCTGTTACAGAAGAAGCTTTTGTATTTAATGCTTTAGCAATAGCATTGGTTGAAGTTCCTTTTTTTTGAGTCAGGCTAAATTTATAAATAGCTTTTAAGTAATTTTCTTCTGTAGATGAGTACACCAAAATATAATTTTTATAAATATACAAAATAATATTTAGATGAATCTAAAAATTAGAATATAATTATTTTATGTAAATCTATTTTGTTCAAATAGTTTAAACTAACGCTTTTAATTCATTCACAAATTTCAGTAAATCTTCAATTTCAACGTGATCCATCATAATAACTTTGTACCATTTTTGATTTTCATTATGAGTATCTGGAACAAGGCCAAATTTATGTGCTAAATTTTCAGGAACAAATTTAGCTTTTAGGGTTACTATATTCATAAAAGGATCGCGGAAATATTCAATTGATAATTCATTCAATTGTTTACAAAACCATTCTGTACGAAGTAATAATGTGTTTATTTTTTCAAACCAGCCATAATATCCATAACTAAAAAGAATCATCCAAACAGCAATGGCATTGGCTCCAGAACGGCTTCCAACTAAGGTTAAATCCATTCCATCTACATATTGAGCTTCTTTGGTTAATACATTTTCAATCAATCCTTTTCTGCATAAAAACACACCGGTTCCATAAGGAGCTTGTAACATTTTATGTGCGTCAATGGTAATTGAGGAAATAGTTGGATTTAAAAAATTAATGGTTGAATTTTTATTTGAAATAGGGTAAATAAACCCTCCAAAAGCACCATCTATATGAATTTTAAACTCAACGTTATGCTTCGTTAAAATGCTAGCATACACATCAGGATTGTCAACAGATCCAAACATTGTTGTCGCCATGTTTGAAATAATGATAAAGTATTTTTTCCCTTCTGAAATTAAATTTTTAACAATATTATCTAGTTCTTCAACGATAATTTCTCTAGAATTAAAATCAACAGGAATATTTAAAGTATCAACACTTAATAAATTAGAACCTTTATGAACGGAATAATGGGTATCTTCAGAAGCTAAAATAACCATTTCATCCAGTGAAGCACCAAAATTCTTTTTATAATAATTTCTATAAATCCATAGAGCTTGAATATTTGCTTCAGTTCCTCCAGTGGCGATATAACCATCGTATTCATTTTCTTTGGCTTTAAAAATATCAACTGCTAACACTTCAATTACTTCTTTTTCAAGCTGTTGAGATCCTTTAAAAGCTTCTTCAGATTTACCTGTAGTATGACAGCCAATATTATTTGGGTTGGCTATAAAAGATTTTAACAATGGAGAATCATTTAAAAAAGCACCATTTGTGTTAAATACATTTTCATCTAAACGCGATACAGGGTAACCTAAAAATTTGCTAGTTTGAAAATTAACATTTGCGTTTAATGCTTTATCAATTTTATCAATTAAGGTTTCTTTTGAATATTTTTTCCAGTATTTCATGTTTCGTATTTCATGGGATTCTTAAAAAATGGTATTTTAATAATTTTTTTACATTTTTCGCAAAAATACGGTTTTTTTGGTTGTGAATAAGTTATAAAATGTTTGAATAGGTAACAATTGAAGAGTTCATTAAAAAACAGTATTTTTAATTTTTAAAATAACACTATTTTTGGAATTAGAGATTCAAATAAAAACGTTGCCTTCATCACCTGGAGTTTATCAGTATTATGATATAGATGGAACTATTTTATATATTGGAAAAGCAAAAAATTTAAAAAAAAGAGTGTCTTCGTATTTTACAAAAAAACACGAGTATGGAAAAACAAAAATACTAGTTAAAAAAATTGTCACCATTAAGCATATTGTTGTTGATACAGAGACTGATGCTTTGTTGTTAGAAAACAATT
Organism: Lutibacter sp.; assembly: GCF_046055765.1. Taxonomy (GTDB): domain Bacteria; phylum Bacteroidota; class Bacteroidia; order Flavobacteriales; family Flavobacteriaceae; genus Lutibacter. The sequence continues at coordinate 20,674 of NZ_JASFZF010000006.1, forward strand.
TAATTAAAAAATATCAACCTCGCTATAATGTGATGTTGAAAGATGATAAAACATATCCTTGGATTTGTATTAAAAAAGAACGTTTTCCACGAATTTTTTTAACGCGAAATGTAATTAAAGATGGCTCGGAATATTTTGGTCCTTATACTTCAGTACGAACGGCAAAAGCATTGTTAGATTTAATTAAAGAATTGTATTTATTACGAAGTTGTAGTTATTTTTTAAGTAAAAAAAATATTGAAATTAAAAAGTATAAAGTGTGTTTAGATTTTCATATTGGGAATTGTAAAGGCGCTTGTGAGGGATTTCAAACAGAAGAAAATTATTTAGAAGATATTGTTTCAATTCGAAATATTATTAAGGGGAATTTTAAAGAATCCTTAAAATTATTTCAGCAGTTAATGATGCGTTATGCTAGTGAAATGAAATTTGAAGAAGCGCAAAAAATTAAAGAAAAAATAGAATTGCTTGCAAATTATCAAGCTAAATCAACTGTTGTAAATCCATCAATTACAAATGTTGATGTGTTCTCAATTATTTCAGATGAAAGTTTTAGTTATATAAACTTTTTTAAAATTGTTAATGGAGCTATAATTCAATCTCATACTTCTGAAATTAAAAAGAAATTAGAAGAGACAGATAAAGAATTATTAGAGTTGGCAATTATTGAAATTAGACAACGTTTTAATTCATTGTCAAAAGAAATTTATGTACCATTTAGTGTTGATTTAGGTGAAAACTTAAAAATAACAATTCCTAAACTTGGAGATAAAAAACGAATTGTAGATTTGAGCCTTAGAAATGCAAAATATTATAGGCAAGAAAGATTTAAACAAATTAAAATTGTGGATCCAGACAGGCATGTGAAAAGAATTATGGCACAAATGCAGAAAGATTTACGACTAACTGTTGAACCAAGACATATTGAGTGTTTTGATAATTCTAATATTCAAGGTACAAACCCAGTGGCTGCTTGTGTTGTTTTTAAGGATGGAAAACCTAGTAAAAAAGACTACAGACATTTTAATATAAAAACTGTTGAAGGACCAGATGATTTTGCATCTATGGAAGAAGTTGTTTTTAGGCGATATAAACGATTACAAGAAGAAGGTTTGAGTTTACCTCAGCTAATTGTTGTTGATGGAGGAAAAGGACAATTATCTGCGTCTTTAAAAAGTTTAGAGGTGTTAGGTCTAAGAAATAAAATTGCCATTATTGGAATTGCAAAGCGATTAGAAGAAATTTATTACCCAAATGATCCTATACCATTGTATTTAGATAAAACTTCAGAAAGTTTAAAAATAATTCAACGACTTAGAGATGAGGCACATCGATTTGGAATTACGCATCATAGAAATAAACGGAGTAAAGGAGCTATAACCAATGAATTGGAACAAGTTTTAGGAATTGGTAAACAAACTGTTGTATCTTTAATGAGGCATTTTAAATCTGTAAAAAGAATTAAACTAGCGTCTTTAAATGAAATGGAAAAAGTGGTAGGTAAAAATAGAGCTCAAAAAATAAAAGAATATTATCAAAAAAAAGATACATGAAAAAACTATTAATTTCATTTTTAATTATTTCAAGTTTATCCGTTTTTTCCCAAAATGAACCAAAGAAAAAAGATTTAAAAGTAGGTTTAGTACTTAGTGGAGGTGGAGCTAAAGGATTTGCACATGTAGCAGCCATAAAAGTTTTAGAGGAAGCAGGTGTTAGAATTGATTATGTTGGAGGAACAAGTATGGGAGCTATTGTAGGAGGTTTGTATGCCGCTGGATATAATGGTACACAATTAGATTCCATTTTAAGAGCTATAGATTACCAACAAATTTTGTCTAGGAGTTTGCCCCGTAAATCGAAACCATTTTATGAAAAAGAAAATGGAGAAAAATATATTTTGGTATTACCAATAAAAAAAGGAAAGGTTGGAATACCAGTAGCTTTAACTGGAGGACAAAATTTACTTAATTTATTAACTAGGTTAACCCAACAAGTTAATAATACTCATGATTTTAATAAATTACCTACGCCCTTTTTATGTATTGCAACTAATTTAGAAAATGGAAAACAGGAAGTGCTTCGAAATGGGTTTTTACCTTTAGCTATAAAAGCAAGTGGATCTTTTCCTACACTATTATCCCCAGTAGAAATTAATGGTAAACTTTTAACCGATGGAGGGATTATAAACAATTTTCCAGCAAAAGAAGTTAAAGAAATGGGAGCGGATATTGTTATTGGTGTTGATACACAGAGTGGTTTAGATAAAAAAGAAAATTTAGATTCTGCAGTAAAAATCTTAAATCAAATTGTTAGTTTTCAAATTAGTAAAAATGGAGAAGGAAAAAATAAATATGTAGATGTGTTAATAAAACCTACTGTACAAAAATACAATGTGGTTTCATTTGACAAGATTGATGAAATTATGAAACAAGGAGATAGTGCAGCACGAATAAAAATGGCTGATTTAAAAGCAATAGCAAAGCAACAAATAAAAATTGAGAAACCACAAATTAAAAATAATTACAAACAGAAATTTGTAATAAAAAAGATTGAAATAACTGGGAATAAAAATTATACAAGAGCTTATATGCTTGGTAAATTGAATATAAGAAGGAAGGATTCAACGAATTATGATAAGCTAGAAAGTTGTATTAATAATATTGCTGCAACTGGTAATTTTGAATCGGTACAGTACAATATGTTACAATCTGATGAAGGAGAAACAATACAGTTTAAAGTAAAAGAAAATGAAATTTCTAACTATTTAAAACTAGGAATTCATTATGATGATTTATATAAAACAGGAGTGTTAGTAAATTATACTTCTAAACATGTTTTAAGTAAAAATGATGTGCTTTCAGCCGATTTCATTTTAGGTGATAATTTAAGATACAATCTTAATTATTTTATTGATAATGGGTTTTATTGGAGTTTTGGAATTAGGTCAAGGTATAATACTTTTCATGCCGACGTGAATTTTAACGAAGCAAATGTGAATAAAATTAGCTTAAGTTATGAAGATATTACCAATCAAATATACGTACAAACGGTTTTTAATAGAAAGTTTGCTCTTGAAATAGGTGCTGAACAAAAAAATATAAAAGCTTATACAGAAACTATAGGTACGTTAGATTCTATTCCTTCTAACGCTAGTAGATTATATTTTGATAAATCTGATTATTTTAATTTAATTGCTTCTATTAAAATAGATACTTACGACAAAAAATATTTTCAAAAAAAAGGCTTTTATCTAAACACAGATTTTAAATGGTTTTTAACATCTTCTAATTACAATAAAAACTTTAAAGCTTTTACTCAAATAAAAGGTAAAATGGGATTAGCATTTACGATTTTTAATAAATTAACTACACACTTTGTTTCAGAGGCAGGTATTACAATTGGTGATAATGATAATAGAGTGTTGGATTTTAATATAGGAGGCTACGGAGAAAATTTTATCAATGAATTTATTCTGTTTTATGGGTATGATTTTGCACAACTAAGCGCAAATTCATTTTTAAGATCAGCTTTAACTTTTAGATACGAATTTTTACCAAAAAACTATTTAATAACTACGGCAAATTATGCTCGTGTTGAAAAAGATGTATTTAATGAAGGAAGAATATTTGAAAATACCAAATCTGGTTATATGGTTGGTTATGGTTTAGATACCTTTCTTGGACCTATTGAAATAAATTATTCGTGGTCACCAGACCATAATGAGACTTACTGGTATTTTAATGTTGGGTATTGGTTTTAATAAAAAAAGTCCTGCAAATTTGCAGGACTTTTTAGATATTGTATGCCTTATTTAATAATTTCACCATTTTCATTGGTGAAATCAAATCTTAAATATTGGTAAGCATCTCTTGGTAAAATTTTAATCCACTTTTTATATTTTGCAAACCATCGTTGCTGAATAGATGGAATTCCCTTTTTTAAATAAGCAGCAATAAAAGGATGAACATTTAGTGTTATCTTTTTATGCTTTTTATAAGTAATACGATTATCAAGTTCAGCTTCAATTGTATCTAATAATACAATAGGAGCTTCAACTTCTCCAGAACCACTAGGGTTAGGTTCTTGAGTTTTAATAACCATTTCTGGCCGTACTCGTTGCCGAGTAATTTGAATTAAACCAAATTTAGTTGGAGGTAATATTTTATGTTTAGTTCTATCAAATGCCATTTCAGCTTTTAAATGATCATATAATTTTTGTCTATGTTCAGCTGTGTGCATATCAATAAAATCAACAACTATAATTCCTCCCATATCACGTAATTGTAATTGCCTTGCAACTTCTGAAGCTGATATTAAATTTACTTCAAGTGCGGTGTCTGCCTGAGATAATGCTTTATTAGAGCGGTTACCACTATTAACATCAATTACATGAAGTGCTTCAGTATGTTCAATTACTAAATAAGCACCTTTACTCATTGAAACTGTGCGGCCAAATGATGTTTTTATTTGACGTTCAATTCCAAATTTTTCAAAAATTGGAACTTTCGATTTGTATAAGTTTACAATTGATTCTTTTTTTGGTGCAATTTCTTGTAAGTATTCTTTAATTTCCACATACAATACTTCATCATTTGTAACAATATTTGTAAAAGAATCATTAAATAAATCTCTTAAAATTGAAGAAGCTCTATTTAATTCGCTTAGTACTTTTATGGGTGTTTGTGGTGCTTTTACTGTTTTAATTTTTTTACACATTGCCACCCAACGTTCTAAAGAGTTTTGTATATCTCTATCTAGTTCTGCAACTTTTTTATTTACAGCTACAGTTCTAATAATTACTCCAAACCCTTTAGGTTTTATGCTTTTTACAAGTCTTTTTAAACGTTCTTTTTCTTGTAAGTCGGTAATTTTTTGAGAAACCGAAACTCTTTCAGAAAAAGGAACTAAAACCATATACCTACCAGCAATAGATATTTCAGAACTCATGCGCGGTCCTTTTGTAGAAATTGGTTCTTTAACAATTTGTACTAATGAATTTTGACCTGTTTTTAATGTATCAACTATATTTCCATATTTATCAATGTCTTTTTCTAGTTGAAAATTATTTAAAGTGTAATCTTTAATTTTACCTGTGCTAATACCTTTTATAAACTTATTTAATGATAATAATTGTGCTCCTAAATCTTGGTAATGTAAAAAGCCGTCTTTTTCGTAACCAACGTTAACAAATGAGGCGTTTAAACCAGACAAAACTTTTCCAATTTTGGCAAGAAATATATCTCCTACAGAGAATTTATTTCCATTAGTTTCTTTGTTTAGGGCTATTAATTTACCATCTTTTAATAAGGCAAAATCAATATCAGAGGAGTTTGATCTAATAATTAATTCCGTTTTCACTCTGAATTGTTTTTATGTTCAAATAGTTAAATTTGAACTATTTATAATTAATTTTTACAGGATTTTATACCCAACAATATTTACAGTTTAATGTAAATATTTATTTCAATGAACTTAATAATATAAAGAAAAAAGTAAGCTTAGCTTACTTTTTCTTTTTGTGTCTATTCGCTCTCGCTCTTTTTTTACGTTTATGCGTAGAGATCTTAGCTCTTTTTCTTTTTTTACCACTTGGCATAATAAAAGGATGTTTTTATGTTAATAATTATGTTGTGCCTACTTTACACTTACTTTAGTTTTTACACCTTCTACAAATACTTTTGCAGGTTTAAATGAAGGTATATTGTGAGCAGGAATTTTAATAGTTGTGTTTTTAGAAATGTTTCTTCCAGTTTTTTCAGCTCTAGTTTTGATAATAAAACTACCAAACCCTCTTAAGTAAACATTGTCTCCTTTTTCTAAAGATACTTTTACTTCGTCCATAAACGCTTCAACAGTTGCTAAAACATCTGCTTTTTCAATTCCAGATTTATCTGAAATACTTGATACGATTTCTGCTTTCGTCATTTTTAATATTGTTATATAAGTTATTATAAAATTAAGACGGCAAATATAGGATATATAAATCAATTTCAAAAAGTTAATTCACTAAAATTTAATCGATTAAATCTTGTATTATTGCATTTTATAAAAAAGCAATGAAATTTTCTAATCAGTTAATATTGTGGTATTTACAAAATAAAAGAGATTTACCTTGGAGAACTACTATAAATCCATTTAAGATATGGCTATCCGAAATTATTTTACAGCAAACTAGAGTTGATCAAGGAATGTCGTATTATTTTAAGTTTACAGAGCGTTTTCCTACGGTAAACGACTTAGCAAATGCTTCAGAAGAACAAGTGCTAAAATTGTGGCAAGGTTTGGGATATTATTCACGAGCAAGAAATCTTCATTTTTCAGCAAAATACATAATGAATGAACTGAAAGGAGAGTTTCCAATAAACTATAATGAACTTATTAAATTAAAAGGAGTTGGAGATTATACTGCTTCTGCAATTGCATCTATTTGTTATAACGAACCAACAGCCGTAGTTGATGGCAATGTATATAGAGTGTTAGCTCGTTATTTTGGAATTACTACACCCATTAATTCAACAAAAGGAATTAAAGAATTTAAACAATTAGCCCAACAATTAATAAATAAAAAACAACCGGGAACACACAATCAAGCTATCATGGAATTTGGAGCGCAAATGTGCAAACCTCAAAATCCTGATTGTACTACTTGCCCTTTAAATACTAGCTGTGTAGCATTGTCTAAAAAACAAATTAAAGAACTTCCCGTTAAAGAGAAAAAGATTAAAATTAGAAATAGATATTTTAATTATTTGGTAATTAAAACGGAAGATAATAAAACAACTTTAGTAAAACGAAAAAAAGGTATTTGGCTAAATTTGTATGAATTTCCTTTGATTGAAACCGTGCAAGAAATAAATGAAAATGAATTAATTGAACATCAGGAATTCAATAATATGTTTAAAAAAAGGTCAGTTAGCCTTCAACTTTTTAATAATGAGATAATAATACACAAACTATCTCATCAACATATTTACACTAAATTTTGGATTGTAAACACATTAGTTTCAAATGATTTTAAACTCTCTTGGGAAACCATAGCTGATTATCCTGTTTCAACCTTAATAGATAATTTTTTAACCCAATTTAAAATACACTAAATTTTTTAGTACTTTTGATTTATATATTAATGAGATAATTATGGCTGGCACAATTAATAAAGTAATACTTATTGGGCATTTAGGAGATGAAGTAAAAATGCATTATTTTGATGGAGGAAATTCTATTGGGCGTTTTCCAATAGCAACTAATGAAACTTATACAAATAGGCAAACAGGCGAGAAAGTTACAACTACGGAGTGGCATAATATTGTGGTTAGAAATAAACTAGCTGAAATTTGCGAAAAATATTTACATAAAGGAGATAAAGTGTATTGTGAAGGTCGTATTAAAACTCGGCAGTGGGAAGATGAAACTGGAAATAAAAGATATACAACGGAGATTCATGTGGTAGATATGACATTTTTAACTACAAAAAGTGATCTAAATACTCCACAGCAAACTGCTGAGAAAAAACCAATTGAACCAACGACACCCGAACAATCTATAAATGATGCGGCAGATGAAGATTTGCCATTCTAAGTTTAATTAAATAAAAATTAATTTGGATCCTGAACCCACATTTTTACTAATTTTATTTGTCGAAAGCATTAACTACTTGTTATTGTCAAGTATAATTGCACTTTTATTTTTACTCATATTATCAGCATTAATATCAGGTGCTGAAGTGGCTTTTTTCTCTCTCTCTAAAGAAGATATAACAAAAGCTTCTGAATCTAAATCGAACATTCAAAAAAAAGTTGTTGAATTATTAAAAAACCCACAAAAATTATTAGCAACAATACTTATCTCAAATAACTTTATTAATATTTTAGTAGTCTTACTTTTTGCATATATAGGAGATACGATATTTAGTAAAATAACACCTGTAGAATTAAAATTTGGGGTTGAAATTGTATTAGTAACTTTTTTAATATTATTATTTGGTGAAGTTTTACCTAAAGTTTATGCTACAAGAAATTCGTTAAAATTTGCCTCTTTTATGGCGTTTCCATTAAAAGTTTTAAATTCCTTACTAACTATTGTTAGTACACCTTTAATGAGTTTAACAAATGTAATTGAAAATAGATTAGGTAAAAAACAATCTAACTTATCTGTTGAAAAATTATCACAAGCATTAGAATTAACTTCAAATGAAGCTACTACAAAAGATGAGCAAAAAATATTAGAAGGTATTGTAAATTTTGGAAATACAGAAACTAGCCAAATTATGATTCCAAGGATCGATATTTTTGCACTTTCAATTGAAGAATCTTATGGAAAAGTTGTAACTAAAATTGTAAATAAAGGTTTTTCTAGAAATCCAGTATATAAAGAAAATATAGATGAAATTATAGGTGTTTTATATGCGAAAGATTTATTGCCTCATTTAAATAAAGAAAATTTTAAATGGCAAAAATTAATTAGAACCCCTTATTTTGTGCCAGAAAATAAAAAATTAGATGATTTATTGAAAGAATTTCAAGAAAAGAAAAATCACTTAGCTATAGTTGTTGATGAATACGGAGGTACAAGTGGAATTGTAACTTTGGAAGACGTTATTGAAGAAATTGTTGGTGATATTAACGATGAATTTGATGATGAAGACCTTTCCTATTCAAAATTAGATGCAAACAACTATTTATTCGAAGGAAAAACTAATTTAAAGGATTTTTATAAAATTTTAGAAATCCAAAACCCTGAATTATTTGAGGAAAATAAGGGGGAATCAGAAACAATTGCAGGTTTTATATTAGAAATTTACGGTAAATTCCCAAGAGAAAAAGAAATAATAAAGTTTGGTAATTATTCGTTTAAAATTGAAGCAATGGATAAAAAGCGTATAAAACAAGTTAAAATTACCATTAACAATAATAATTAAAATGAAAAATTTTAGTGTAGTGTTAATTATTGCTGTTTTAATAACTGCTTGTAATGGTGAAATTTCACCAAAACCAACACCGTATTTAAAATTACAATACCCAACTTCATCTTATAAAAAAATAACTACAAATTGCCCTTATACTTTTGAAGTTTCAAAGAATGCTAAGGTTAATTTTAAAGCTAATTGTTGGTCAACTATTGAGTACCCACAACTAAAAGCTACTATTTATATTACTTATAGACCTGTTAAAAATAATTTACTAGAAATTTTAAAAGAAGTAGAAAAACTTACTTTTGAACATACTGTAAAAGCGGATGTGATTAATGCAATACCTTTTGAAAATTTCGATAAAAAAGTTTTTGCTAAAATGTACAATATTGAAGGTAACGTGGCTACAAATATTCAATTTAGAGCAACCGATAGTGTAAAGCATGTACTATCTGGAGCATTGTATTTTTATGCAAAACCTAATTACGATTCAATTGTACCGGCAATAAAATATATAGAGAAAGATATGATGCATTTAGTTGAAACTTTAGAATGGAAATAAATGTTAAAAAAAAATTATAAATACACAAAAATAATTAGAGGTTGGTTATTGGTTGGTCTAATTATGTTAGTTGGTCAAGTTATTTTAGGGGGCATTACTCGTTTAACAGGTTCTGGACTTTCAATAACGCGCTGGGATATAATTACAGGTGTAATTCCGCCATTAAATGCTAAGCAATGGTCAGAGGCTTTTGAATTGTATAAAGAAACACCACAGTTTCATAAAATGAACTCAATGTTTACGGTACAAGATTTTAAATTTATTTATTTCTGGGAATTTTTTCATCGACTTTGGGTACGTGCTTTAGGTTTTATATTCTTAATCCCGTTTATTTTTTTTGTTATAAAAAAGCAAATCAACTCGTATTTAATAAAACGATTAGCAGTTGTTATTTTACTAACTATTCTAACAGCTTCCGCTGGTTGGATTATGGTTTTAAGTGGATTTGTTAATAGACCTTGGGTTAATGCATATAAATTAACATTGCATTTTATTTTAGCAGTATTGGTTATAATGGCAATGGTTAAAACTGTTGCAGATGTTTATAATTTTGGAGTGAAAAATAAATTAAAGCAGTATAAGTTTGTTCGTGTTGTTTTAGGTGTTGCTTTTATTCAAATGCTATTTGCAGGACTGATGTCTGGTATGAAAGCGGGATTGTACTATCCAACTTGGCCAGATATGAATGGTAAATTTGTTCCTAGTGTTTTATTGAACTCAACAAATTGGAGTTGGACTAATATGATAAATTACGATAGTTATTTATTTGCTCCGGCATTTATACAATTTACACATCGTTTTTTAGCTTATGTATTAGTGCTTCTTACCTTTATAATATTTTATAAATTAAGAAATGAATTAGAAGGAAGTCAAAAAAAATGGATACAACTCCCTATAATTTTAGTATTTGTTCAAATAACATTAGGAATACTTACGGTGTTAAATGTAAATGGTAAAATTCCATTATTTTTTGGTGTAAGCCACCAATTAGTTGGCTTATTGTATTTTATGAGTTTATTATTTTTGTATTATTCTTTAAGAAAAAATAAGGCATAAAAAAAGCTTCAATTAATTGAAGCTTTTAATTTTTTTAAAGGTAAATCTTAGTGTTTTACAGCTTCTTTTACAGCTTCAGCACCTTCTTTAATAACTTCTTTTACCTCTTCAGTTGTTTTTTTTACTTCAGTTTTAAGGCTGTCTACAACAACTTCAACTTCTTCTTTAACTTCAGTAGTTTTTTCAGTAACTGCTTCAACAGCATCTTTTACTTCTTCTTTTTTAGTTTCTTTACAAGAAATAGCAATAACACTAACTAATGCAATTGCAATTAAAAATTTAATTTGTTTCATTTTAGATTGATTTTATTGATAATTATTTATTTATATTAAATTTCGATTGATGCTACAAAGAAACAATAAATATTTTATTGAAAATTTATATTATTCAGTTTTTTTTTGTAATAGAGTCAATTTTAGTTGTTTTTACAACTTTATACAAATCTCCACCAGCAATTCCGCCTATTTTTTTAACAATATCTTCGGTGTTTATTTTATTTGTATCATAAGTAAATTGACCTGTTTTTGTTTCAAAGTCAACATTTGAATATGTTATACCCTCAACTTTAGATAATTTAGATTCAATTAATCTTGCACATCCAATTTCACAAGTCATTCCTTCAATTTTAACTTCTAAATTTTGATACACAGCAGCAATTTCTTGGGATTTAACATCTGTATCTTTTTTTATATTTTCTTTTTTTGTCTCGTTACACGAAAAAAGAACAAAAAAAACGATTAAAATTGAAAGATATTTTTCCATAAGTGATTTCTATTTAAATATTTAGCCAATTTATAAACTATTAACTTGAAATCCGAATATTTATGCGATTTTTGCACTTTATTTTATCTCAATGGGAAATAAGAAATTACGCTGGGTTTATTTAATTGCTCTTTCTATAATTTGGGGTAGCTCATTTATTTTAATGAAAAAAGCATTAATTGGATTAACTCCAATGCAAGTTGGTGCTTTACGAATTATTATTACTGCTGTATTTTTATTGCTGATTGGTTTTAAGCGTTTATTAAAAATTAAGAGAAGACATTGGTATTATTTAACTTTAAATGGTTTTGTTGGTACTTTTTTTCCCGCATTTTTATTTGCCTACGCTATTGATAAAATAGATAGTTCTATTGCTTCTATATTAAATTCTCTTACACCTTTAAATACATTAATATTTGGGGCGCTTCTTTTCGGATTTGGGTTTAAAAAAAGGCAGCTTATTGGTGTTTTAATTGGGTTAATAGGAACTGCACTGCTAATATTAAAAGGAGTAGAATTACATCCAAATCAAGATTATTTTTATGCAAGTTTTATTTTAATTTCTTCAGTAGGGTATTCTTTAAATGTGAATATATTGAAAAAATATTTACATGATTTAGACGCTTTAAGTATAACGGTTGGAAATTTTTCATTACTAATTTTACCTGCATTAATAGTGTTATGGTTTACAGATTTTTCTCAATCTTTTGAAGTGAATGATGAAAGTTTGAAAGGAATATTTTATTTAACAATTTTAGCTGTATTAGGAACTGGTATTGCAAAAATTATGTTTAATAGGTTAATTCAAATATCAAACCCAATATTTTCTTCTTCAGTAACTTATTTAATTCCTATTGTTGCTATTTCTTGGGGGATTTTTGATGGGGAAAAATTAACAGGAATGCAATTTGGTTCTGGTTTTATAATTTTATTTGGCGTGTATTTAGTGAATAGAACCAAATAAAAACGCCTCAATTTCTTGAAGCGTTTTATAAATTTATTTAAAAGTATTATTTATTCAAAATCGCTATTTGAAATACCTTCGTTTACTTTCGCATCAATTAGTTTAAATTCAACTTTTTGAGGTCCTAAATTTCCTATTTTTGTACCTGGAAATTTAACACCATTAAATTCTTTATAATTACTATAAAAAGCTTCTTGATTTTGAGTTTTTCCGTTCATAGAAATAGTTTGTACTTCTTTTATTTTAAGTCCAGTTTTAACATCAAAATATATTGAAATGGTTACCACTTCACCTTTTGAGGATATTACATAAGCGTCATTTCCATCTACAGGTTCAATACTTGTTAATTTAGTATTTTCATCATGAAGTAAACCAATTTCTAAAAACGTACCTAAAGTTTTCATCATATCATTTGCCATTGCAGGAGGTAAAGGTTGTTTATTCATAAAAACACCTTCTTTACTCATCAATACTTTTGCAAGAACATTGCCGCCCATGCTAGTCTCATTTACATAATTAGTAGCAGTTCTTTTTTCGGTTGTTGATATTGTACTACCCATTGCGCTAGCTTCATAAGTTACTAATGTACTTTCTAAAGCTTTTAATTTATCAGCACCACCAATAGCATTAAAATAAGTATCTATTACGGTTTGTTTTGTAACTCCTTTAGGAATTGGTTTTGTCATTTCTGGTTTGTCAGCAACATTTGCATATTTATCAAAATAATTGATTTTGTAAGGTAATTTCTCAAGATTTGGTAATACATCAAGCGCTTTTCCTGTAATTATAATTCTTGCATTATCTACACTAAAATATTTTTGTGCTACACGTTGAATATCTTCAATAGTAACAGCACTAATTTTAGTTAAGTAGGTTTCATAAAAATCTTCAGGTAAATTATTGATTTCAATATTTAGAGCGTAATCAGCTACAGTTTGAGGTTTTTCAACATTTCTTACAAAATTTCCTACATAAGCAGCTTTTGTATTATTTAATTCTTCTTCAGTAACTTTAGTGTCTCTAAATTTTTTGATTTCATTAATGAATTCAACAGCAGCACTATCTGTAACCATATTACGAACTTGTGCTGATGCTTTAAATGTAGATGCTGTTTTTTCGTTACTTCTTATGCTAGAATAAGCACCATAAGTATAACCTTTGTCTTCACGTAGATTTAGGAATAATCTTCCTTCACCACCGCCACCAAGTATTTTATTGGCTAGTTTAACTGCAAAATAATCGGGGTTACTCATTTTTAAATTAACAGTATTTAAAACTGCAACATCAGATTGTACAGCATTTGGCATATCAATAAAATCAATTTCAGTTGTAGCTACATTATTTACTGTTGGAATTGTATATGTAGGTAAATCGCCTTTTTCCCATTTGTTAAAGTATTTTTTAACTAATTTTTTAACTTCTTTAAAATTAACATCCCCAACTATTACTAAATAAGCATTGTTTGGTTTGAAATAAGTATTGTAAAAATTCTGAACATCGGCTAGTGTAATATTCTCTACAGTTTCTTTGGATGTAAATTCTCCATAAGGATGGTTTTTCCCATAAGTTAAAGCTGATTGAACTCTACTTGCAATGGTTGCAACACTTTTTTCTCCAGATTTAATACCATCTAATAAAATGTTCACTTCTTTGTCAAAATCTTCTTGTGTAAAAACTGGATTTTGAGAACCGTCAGCCATTAATTCTAAAACTCTTGAAAAATATTTTGATAGTGAGTTTAAACGAGCACCTCTAGTTGAAAAAGTTAAACGAGCTCCTAAATAATCAACCTCTTCATTAAAGGCATCTTTACTTATGTTTTTTGTTCCTGAGCCAATTAAACTACCTGTTAAACTAGATACTCCTGCTTTGTCTCCTTCAAAAATCGGATTATTATCAATGGTTAAAGTTGCAGATACTCTAGGTAAAATGTGGTTTTCAACTACCAACACTTTTAAACCATTTTTTAACTCAAAAGTTTGTGGTTTACCTAAGTTAATTTTTGGTGATGGTCCCGGTTTTGGTTGAACAGATCGATCTATTTGTGCTGACATTGATAATGTCAATAAAAATAACGTTATAATAGATAATATTTTTGTTTTCATGTGTGGTTGCATTTTATTCATTAGCTTTTTTTGGTAAGTAATCTAAAACTAATCGTTGATTAGGGTTTAAATATTTTTTAGCAATGTCTCTAATTTCTTCTTTAGTAATTGAATTGTAGATGTTTATTTCGGTGTTAATTAAATTCACATCGTCATATAACATATAGTATTTGGCTAAAGAATTTGCAATTCCTTCAACACTTGCATTAGAATTTACAAAGTTGTTTTCAAATTTATTTCTTAATTTTTGAAGATCTTTATCGGAAATTAAATTTGTCTGAATTTTTACAATTTCTTCATCCATTTCATTTACCAAATCATCTAAGGTGTTTTTTCCAACAGGAAGTGCTAAAACTATGTATGCTCCATAATCTTCTAATGAATAATTAAATGCAGCAATTTGCATTGCCATTTTTTTATCATCTACTAATTTTTTGTACAAACGAGAACTTTTTCCATCACTAAGTATTGTTGAAATCATATCTAAAACTCTAGCATCTCTTGTGGTCATTGCAGGTGTTCTATATACTGTAAAAACTGCTGGAATTTGAATGTTTGGATCTTCAAAAGTTGCGCTAATTTCTTTTATAATAGGGTCTTCTTTAATTTCTTTTCTAGTAATGTCTGCACCTTTTGGGATACTTTCAAAATAGTCTGCAACCATTTTTTTTGTAGATGAGAATTCAAAATCACCCGCCACCACTAAAACAGCATTATTAGGAACATAATATTTTTTATTAAATGCTTTAAATTCATCTAATGTAGCAGCATCTAAATGGCTCATAGACCCAATAGTTGTCCATCTGTAAGGATGTTTTTTAAACAAGTTTTTGAACACTTCAGGAGTCCATTGTCCATAAGGAGAATTGTCATAACGCATTCTTTTTTCTTCTTTTACAACTTCATTTTGAGTATCTACACCAATTTGATTGATAACTGGATGTAACATTCTTTCAGACTCCATCCATAAACCTAATTTCAAGTTGTTTGAAGGGAATACTTCATAATAATAAGTTCGATCTTGAGTTGTGTTGGCATTGTTAGTTCCACCGTTAGATGATACTATTTTAAACCAATCACCTCTTTTAATATTTTCAGTTCCTTCAAATAATAAATGTTCAAAAAAATGTGCAAAACCAGTTCTTTCTAGATTTTCATCTTTAGAACCAACGTGGTACATAACAGAAGTAGTTACTAAGGGTGCAGAATTGTCTTGATGTAAAATTACATGTAAGCCATTGCTTAAGTCATACTCTTCAAACGCAACCTTTTGTGCAAATGAATTTGCACTTAAAAGTAACCCTAAAAAGCTTAAAAAATAAATTTTCTTCATAGTTTATAAGAAGTTTTAAATTAATTAATATTGCGTATAAGACGCAATTTATAAATAAATGTTACAATTTTAAATTAAAACATATTCAAATTAATAAAGTAGTTTTTTAAAGCAAAATTGGTACTCAAATTTATAACTATTTCCTAAATTAGAAGAGAAACAATTAAAAATTAACCTAAAATTAAGATAATTACCAGTAATTAGCTTAAAATGAGTGTTTTCTTTGGTTTAAATTAGTTTTGTTAAAAAGGAAAAAAGCTATATATTTGCACCCGCCTTTATAGAAAAGGTAATTATTTATTAATAAAGCGAATAAAACAATACGTATGTATGCAATTGTAGAGATAGCAGGGCAGCAGTTTAAAGTTGCAAAAGACCAAAAGGTTTACGTACACCGCTTACAAGAAGAAGAAGGAACAAAAGTTTCTTTTAACAAAGTTCTTCTTTTAGATAGCGATGGTACAGTAACAGTTGGCGCCCCAGCTATAGAAGGAGCCGAAGTAACGGCCAAAATTCTAGGTCATCTTAAAGGTGATAAAGTAATCGTTTTTAAGAAAAAACGTAGAAAAGGATATAAGAAGAAAAATGGTCATCGCCAGTTTTTAACTGAAATTCAAATTGAAAGTATTGCTGCAAGTGGAGCAAAGAAAAAAGCAGCTTCTAAAAGAGTAGCACCTAAAGTTGAGGTTGCAGCACCAAAAGAATCAGTATCAGAAGATTTAAGTTCTAAGACTGTAGCTGAATTAAAAGCTTTGGCTAAAGAAAAAGGTATCACAGGATATACTTCTTTAAAGAAAGCTGAATTAATTGAAGCATTAACTAAATAAAAATTTCAATTTTAAAACCATAATATCATGGCACATAAAAAAGGAGTAGGTAGTTCGAAGAATGGTAGAGAATCAGAATCGAAACGACTAGGAGTAAAAATATTTGGTGGTCAAGCTGCAATTGCAGGGAACATTATTATCCGTCAAAGAGGAACTCAACATCACCCTGGTGATAACGTTTATATGGGAAAAGACCACACTTTACACGCAAAAGTTGATGGTGTTGTAAAATTCCAAAAAAAGAGAAACAACAGATCTTATGTTTCTATTGAGCCATTTAAAGCTTAAGAAACAGATTTAATAAAATTAAAACTCTCAAACTGAAAAGCTTGAGAGTTTTTTTGTATGCTTATTTTGTATCTTTGTACGCTTATGAATTTTTTATACAACATACTAGTTTTAATAGTAGGATTCCTTTTAAAAATTATAGCTGTTTTTAATAAAAAAATAAAACTTTTTGTTGAGGGTAGAAAAGAAACGTTTTTAAAATTGACAACTACAATTTCTAAAAAAGATAATGTAATTTGGTTTCATTGCGCATCACTTGGAGAGTTTGAGCAAGGGCGTCCAATACTTGAAAAATTAAAGATTGAAAATCCAACACATAAAATCGTTTTGACTTTTTTTTCACCTTCAGGATATGAAGTTAGGAAAAATTATGAAATAGCTGATGTTATTTGTTATTTACCTATAGACACTAAACATAAAGCTAAAAAGTTTTTAGATACTGTAAATCCTCAATTGGCAATTTTTGTAAAGTATGAGTTTTGGCCAAATATTTTAAATGAGTTAAAAAAGAGAGAGATTAAAACTATATTAGTTTCAGGGATATTTAGAAATACCCAATCATTTTTTAAATGGTATGGAAGCTGGATGCGAAATTCACTGAAAGCATTTGAACATTTTTTTGTTCAAGATGAAAATTCAAAAAAACTACTAAACTCAATTAATTTTAGTAATGTAACCGTAAGTGGAGATACACGTTTTGATCGGGTTTTTGAAATAACAAAACAAGATAATCAACTTTCTTTTATTGAAGAATTTATAAATAATAAGTACACACTTGTTGCTGGGAGTACATGGAAAGAAGATGAAGAATTATTAGTTGAATACATTAATAATGCAGCCTCAGAAAACGAAAAATTTATAATAGCTCCACACAATATAAATGCTGAAGCTATTAAAAAATTAAAAAATTTAATAATAAAAAAAACAGTATTATTTTCAGAAAAAGAGCAACAAAAATTAGAAAATCATCAAGTTTTTATAATTGATACAGTGGGTATTCTTACTAAAATATATAGTTACGCATCTGTTGCTTACGTTGGTGGAGGTTTTACAAAATCTGGAGTGCATAATGTTTTAGAGCCAGCTTCTTATGGAATTCCAATAATAATTGGCCCAAATTATTATAAGTTTAATGAAGCAATAGACTTAGTTAAAGAGGAAGCATGTTTTACCATAAATAATTCTAAAAAATTATCCGTACTTTTAGAGAAATTATTTCAGTTTAATGAATTTAGAGAAAAAACAGGTAATAACGCTTTAAAATATGTAATTGATAAAACTGGAGCTACTACTAAAATTTTATATTATTTAAAAAAATGAGAGAAAAATTAAACAACTACTTTTCATTTGTATTTGAGAAAGAATTACTAGATGAAATTGAGAAAGTGGGTATTTATAGAAAACTTCGTGAAAACGAACTTTTAGTTGATTTAGGAGATAAAATGAAAGGGGTACCTTTATTATTAGATGGAGCAATTAAAATTGTTAGAGAAGATAAAAAAGGTGAAGAAATACTACTTTATTTTTTAGAAAGAGGAGATACTTGTGCAAGTTCTTTTGCAAGTGCAATTGCACATGGTAAGTGTGGTATTAGAGCCATTGCCGAAAAGGAATCTGAAATAATTTTTTTACCATCCAATAAGTTAGATGAATGGTTAGTAAAGTATAAATCATGGAGAAATTTTGTAATTGATAGTTATAACATTCGTCTAAATGAAATGATGGAAACTATTGATACGCTAGCATTTATGAGGATGGATGAGCGCTTATTTAAATACTTAACAGATAAGGCTCAAATAATGAGAGAAACATCTCTAAATACAACGCACCAAGAGATTGCTTATGATTTACATACCTCTAGAGTTGTAATTTCTAGATTGTTAAAGCAACTGGAAAATGAAGGTAAAATAAAGCTACATAGAAATAAGATAGTGATTCTTGAATTTTAAGTTATGTAACATTTATTACAAAGTGACATAATTTATATGATATTTTTGGTAAACTAACTAATTAAATAAATTATGGAATTTATAACTCAGCCTTGGGCGTGGTATGTTGCTGGTCCCATTATTGCCTTTATTATGTTTTTACTTTATTATTTTGGAGAACGTTTCGGAATGTCTTCCAATTTAGAAACTTTTTGCTCCATAGGTGGAGCAGGTAAATTTGTAGACTACTTTAAAATTGACTGGAAAGAAAACATTTGGAATTTAATTTTTGTTGCAGGTGCAATTACAGGAGGTTTTATAGCCTCTAATTGGTTATCAACTAGTGATGTAGTTTTATTAAACCCACAAACAGTAAAGGATTTAGCAGAAATAGGAATTGTAAATGCAGGAGCTACTTATTTGCCTGATACAATTTTTAGTATTGATGCAATGCTTTCAATTAAAGGGTTTTCTATATTGTTAATTGCAGGTATTATGGTAGGCTTTGGAGCTCGCTGGGCAGGTGGTTGTACTTCAGGTCATGCAATTGTAGGTTTAAGTAATTTGGAGCTTCCTTCCTTAATTTCTGTAATAGGATTTTTTATAGGAGGTTTAGTAATGACTTGGTTAATTTTACCACTAATATTTTAATAGTATGAAATATATAAAGTTTTTTTTAGTAGGAATTCTCTTTGGAATAGTAATGAGCAAGGCTGAAATTATATCATGGTATAGAATATATGAAATGTTTAAATTTCAATCTTTCCATATGTATGGAATAATTGGTTCTGCTGTACTATTAGGGATGATAAGTATGTATTTTTTTAAAACAAAAGTGATTAAAACTTTTGAGGGTGAAGATATTCATGTAAGACCCAAAAAGAAAGGAATGTACAGAAATCTTTTAGGTGGAATTTTATTTGGGTTAGGCTGGGCTTTAGCAGGTGCTTGTCCAGGGCCAATGTTTGTTTTAATTGGAAAAGGTGTAGTTTCTATTTTGGTTGTAATTTTTGGAGCAACTTTAGGAGCATTTCTTTATGGTTTATCAAAAAATAAAATTCCTCATTAGAATTTAAATGAGATATACTTTGTAAAGTAAAATTTAAAATGTTGAAATTAAACGAAATTATAAACACTAATTTTTCTAATTTATTTGAAGATAATTTAC
The DNA here is from genome assembly GCF_046055765.1 of Lutibacter sp. GTDB lineage: Bacteria > Bacteroidota > Bacteroidia > Flavobacteriales > Flavobacteriaceae > Lutibacter. The sequence goes on from NZ_JASFZF010000006.1 coordinate 40,575, forward strand.
TACAAGAAATATGTAATAACGGTATTTTAAAATATGCCGAACCTGAAAAAATAATTTTAGAAATAAGAAGAGATATTAAGTTTATTCCATTAATTGTTTCAGGTATTGTGAAAGTAATGCACCGTGATGGTAAAGGGAATGGTATATTTTTGCATTATTTACTTGAAAACCAGAGTAGTGCAATTGCAATTTCTTATGCGTTAGAAGGCGAAAAAAGTGAAATTAGACTAGAAGCACAAAGTAATATTATTTACATAGCTATACCTTCAAAAGTTGTAGATTTGTGGTTTTTAAAATACAAGTCTTGGCGAACATTTTATTTCAAGTTAAATAGGCAACAAACCTCCTATTTAATTGGAACAATTGATGATATTGCCTTTACAAGTTTAGAAAATAGATTGTTAAAATATTTAGAGTATACCAGCTTAATAAGTAATGATAATACCATAAGTAAAAAACATTTTGATATTGCACGTGATTTAAAAGTATCAAGAGAAGCAATTTCAAGAGTTTTAAAAAAACTAGAAAAAGAAGAAGTAATATCATTAGGTAGAAACAAAATAACGCTCAATTAATGGAGTTAAGAGATAAATTTGGTAGAAAAATATCATACTTACGATTGGCAATTACAGATCGTTGTAATTTACGTTGCCAATACTGTATGCCAGCTCAAGGTATTGATATAGTTGATAGAAAAGAATTACTTTCCTACAAAGAAATGTATAGAATTACACGTGTACTTTCTGAATTAGGTGTAAATAAAGTTCGTTTAACTGGTGGAGAACCTTTTGTACGTAAAGATTTTGTAAATTTTTTAGAATCACTTTCATTTAACGATAAATTAGACGAAATAAATATCACTACAAACGGTGCTTTAATTTCAAACCATATAGATAAGTTAGAAGCATTAAAAATAAATGCAATCAATCTAAGTATTGACAGTTTGCAGAAAGATAAATTCGCTAAAATTACTCGTAGAGATGTTTTTGAAGGAGTTTATGATACACTTGAAAAATTAGAAAAAAGTAATTTACAATTAAAATTAAATGTGGTTGTTCAATCAGGTTTTAATACCGATGAAATTATTGACTTTATTGAGCTTTCTAAAAATAAAGATATAGCGGTTCGCTTTATTGAAGAAATGCCTTTTAATGGAAAAGGGCAACGTGATATGGAAGAAGTATGGGATTATAATAAAATTATAAATCTTGTAAATGAACATTATAATGTTGTTGAGCCTCTTAAGGATAAAAAATCTTCTACATCCAAAAATTTTAAGATTCCAAATTACAAAGGTACTTTTGGAATTATACCAGCATTTACAAGAACTATTTGTAATGATTGTAATAGAATTAGAATAACGGCAACAGGAATGTTTAAAAACTGTTTATTTGATGGTGGCGTTTTTAATGTTAGAGATTTTTTGAGAGAAGGTGCAAGTGATGATGAGTTGAAACAGTTATTTATTAGCACTGTTCATAAAAAACCAGAAAATGGGTTTGTAGCCGAAGCAGCTCGCGGAAATGATGTTTCTGAAAGCATGTCTACAATTGGAGGGTAATTTATTGCAAATTAAAAAATAACATAATTCCTATCAAAGCAGGAATCTTTTTTGAAATAAGATGGACTTAACTACAGCAAAACAAGCATTAGAAATAATTTTAAAAACTTCTGAAGATTTTGGAATTGAAGAAGTTAAATTTTTTAATTCAAATGGTAGAATTTTAAAAGAAGATATTGTTGCCGATCGTGATTTTCCACCTTTCAATAGAGTAAGTATGGATGGAATTGCAATTTCATCAGAAGCTTTTAATAGCGGGCAGAGAAAATTTAAAATTGAAGGCGTACAAGCAGCAGGAAGCGAACAATTGACAATGCAAAACCCTTTAAATTGTATTGAAGCGATGACGGGTGCTATTTTACCAAACAACACCGATGCGGTTATTCAATATGAATTATTAGCGATAGAAAATGGTTATGCCACCATAAATTTAGAAGCAATTAAAGAGCTTCAAAATGTTCATTTAAAAGGATTAGATAGAAAACAAGGTGCTATTTTAATACCAAAAAACACGTTAATATCTTCGGCTGAAATTGGGGTGTTTGC
>NZ_JASFZF010000007.1:0-18431 GCF_046055765.1 Lutibacter sp.
AGTTCAACAAGTTCAACAAACTTCAGCAAGTGATTTGCAACTTGTACTACAAGAAATAAAAAGTTTGCCAATTTTAACGATGTTTTTCTCTTTTATAGTTTACTTTTTAGGAGGCTATTTAATATACAGTTCAATTTATGCTGCAATTGGTGCGGCTGTAGATAGTGAAACCGATACACAGCAATTTATGATGCCGGTTTTAATGCCTTTAATTATTGCTATTTACGTTGGATTTTCTGTAATTGAAAATCCGCATGGACCAATTGCTCTAGGATTTTCATTATTTCCATTAACATCACCAATTGTTATGCTAATGCGTATCCCTTTTGGAGTTCCTTGGTGGCAAATAGCTGTTTCAATGACATTATTAATTATAACATTTTTAGGAATCGTTTGGTTTGCAGCTAAAATATATAGAGTTGGAATTTTAATGTACGGTAAAAAACCAAGCTATAAAGAATTGTACAAATGGTTAAAATATTAAGAGATGGAAAGATTAAGTAATCTTTTAAATTTCACATTTCAACTAAGTGAAAGCATTCACATTTCAGTAAAAACAATTTTAGTTTTAATAATTGCCTTTATTGTTACAAGTTTTTTATTGAAACTGGCTAGAAAACTAATTAATAAAAGATTAGAAGAAGAAGATAAAGGAAAGTTTAAAAGTATTTTTTCTTTTTTAAAATATTTTGTCTATTTACTTGTAATTATAATTGCATTAGAATCTTCAGGAATTCAAGTAAGTGTATTATTAGCAGGTTCTGCGGCATTATTAGTTGGTTTAGGATTAGGGCTTCAAACATTATTTCAAGATATTATATCGGGTGTATTTATTTTATTAGATAAAACATTGCACGTAAATGATATAATTGAAATAGAAGGAAAAATTGGCAGAGTTTTTGAAATACGTTTAAGAACAACAAGAGCAGAAACAGTAAATGGAAGAGTAATTATAATACCAAACCATAAGTTTTTAACTAATAGTTTGTACAATTGGACTCAAAATGGGAATCAAACAGTTGAAGCAATTGATATTGGAGTAGCCTACGGTTCAAATGTTGAAAAAGTAAAACAACTATTAATTGAAGTTGCTCAAGAGCATTCTAAAGTTTTAAAAAGTAAAAAACCAGATGTGTTATTTTTAGATTTTGGGGAAAGTGCTTTACAGTTTAAATTAATATTTACGATTAATGATAGTTTTTCTCAGCTTAAAATAAAAAGCGATTTAAGATTTGAAATCGATAAAAAATTTAGAGAAAATAGTATTCAAATACCATTTCCTCAAAGAGATATTCATATTATAGAAAACAAAAAATAGCATGTCAAAAATTTTACTTATTGAAGATGAGGCTGCAATTCGCAGAGTTTTAAAAAAAATAATTTCTGAAGAAAATGATAATTATGAAGTAGAGGAAGCTGAAGATGGATTGGTTGGTCTTGAAATGATTACTAAAAATGATTATGATTTAATTTTATGTGATATTAAAATGCCTAAAATGGATGGAATGGAAGTTCTTGAAAAGGTAAAAAAAATAAAATCAGAAATACCAATTGTAATGATTTCTGGTCACGGAGATTTAGATATTGCCGTAAATGCTATGAGACTTGGAGCATTTGATTATATATCAAAACCACCTGATTTAAATCGTTTACTTAATACCGTACGTAATGCCTTGGACAGAAAAGAATTGGTTGTTGAAAATAAATTATTAAAGAAAAAGGTTAGTAAAAAATATGAAATGATTGGTAAAAGTGAAGCAATTAACCATATTAAAACCTTGATTGAAAAAGTTGCTCCAACCGATGCTAGAGTTTTTATTACAGGCCCTAATGGTACTGGTAAAGAGTTGGTTGCACATTGGATTCACGAAAAAAGTGATAGAACAAAAGGACCAATGATTGAAGTTAATTGCGCCGCAATACCATCAGAATTGATTGAAAGTGAATTGTTTGGACATGTAAAAGGTTCATTTACAGGTGCTAATAAAGATAGAGCAGGTAAATTTGAAGCCGCCAATGGGGGAACTATTTTCTTAGATGAAATTGGTGATATGAGTCTTTCGGCTCAAGCAAAAGTGTTAAGAGCATTGCAAGAAAATAAAATTTCACGTGTTGGTAGTGATAAGGATATAAAAGTTGATGTAAGAGTTATTGCGGCAACAAATAAAGATTTAAGAAAAGAAATTTCTGAAGGTAATTTTAGAGAAGATTTATATCATAGGTTAGCTGTGATTTTAATAAATGTTCCAGCTTTAAACGAACGAAGAGAGGATATTCCATTGTTGATACATTTTTTTACACAACAGATTGCAAGTGAACATGGAACAGGAATAAAATCTTTTTCAGCTTCTGCAATAAAATTACTACAAAATTATGATTGGACTGGAAATATTAGAGAGCTAAGAAATGTTGTAGAACGCCTTATTATTTTAGGAGAAAAAGAAGTCTCTGAAAATGATGTAAAACTTTTTGCAAGTAAATAATAAAAAAAACCACAATTGTGGTTTTTTTTATTTTAAAAGTTTAATATAATTTCTTGTATTTTGTTGGATTAACTTCGTGCATGATGTTGTAAATAGTTTCAAAAATATCTTCAGCATTTGGTTTAGAAAAATAATCACCATCAGTTCCATAAGCTGCACGGTGATCTTTAGCTGTAAGCGTAACAGGTTTACTATCTAAATAATGATAAGCATTTTGCTTTTCCAAAATTTCATTTAGTAAATAAGCTGAAGCTCCTCCAGGAACATCTTCATCAATAATAATAAGTCTATTTGTTTTTTTAATACTTTTTACTACATCCATATTGTTATCAAATGGCAATAAACTTTGAGCATCAATAATTTCAATATCAATTTCAACTTGAGCTAAATCATTAACAATATCTTCAACAATTTTTAGTGTAGAACCATATGATAAAACAGTAATATCTAATCCTTCTTTAATAGTTTCAACTACACCAATTGGTGTTTTAAATTCACCAAAATTGTTAGGTAGTTTTTCTTTAAGTCTATAACCATTTAAATTTTCAACGATCAAAGCAGGTTCATCACATTCTAGTAAAGTAGTGTAAAATCCTGCAGCTTTGGTCATATTTCTAGGTACTAATATATTCATACCTCTTAATAAATGAACAATAGCTCCCATTGGTGAACCAGAATGCCAAATACCTTCTAATCTATGGCCACGAGTTCTTACAATTAGTGGTGCTTTTTGTTTTCCAGCAGTTCTATAATGAAGTGTTGCTAAATCATCACTTAAAATTTGTAAACCGTACAATAAATAATCTAAATATTGAATTTCAGCAATTGGACGTAAACCTCTTAAAGCCATACCAATCCCTTGCCCAATAATAGTAGCTTCTCTAATTCCAGTATCAGAAATTCTATGTTTTCCATATTTTTCCTGAAGTCCAACTAACCCTTGATTTACATCACCAATATTTCCAGCATCTTCACCAAAAATAAACACGTTATTATGCTTCGTAAATAAGGTATCAAAATTATCCTTAATAATAATTCTAGCATCAACTAGTTCAGCATTTTTATGATATGTTGGTAGTATTTCTTCAGAAAGACTTACTTTTTTATCGGTTTGACTATATAAATGTGAACTGTAATTAGGTTGTTTGGTTTTTATATAATTAGTAACCCAGTTTTGTAATTGTGTTTTTTCAACTAATTTTTCGTTTCTAATGTAAACAATAACTTTTCTTGCAGTAGCTAAAATATTTTTTCTCGATGGCTCGTGAATTGAACTTAAATCATTTTTTAATTTCAAAATAAAAGCTTTGTTACTACTTTTTAGTGATAGGTTTTCAAGAATATTTATTAATAATTTTTTTTCTTCTTTTATTGGATTTAAAAAAGCATTCCAAGCATTTCTTTTAGCAAGGCTTACTTCTTTTTTAGCATCTTTTTCAATTTTAATTAATTCTTCTTCAGAATCTATAAAAGTTAGCGTGTTGTTATGTTCATCTTTTAAATTGAATTCAATAATCCAATCACGCATTTTAACAACACAATCGTTTTGCTTTTCCCAAGTTAAACGTTCTTTATTTTTATAGCGCTCGTGTGATCCAGAGGTAGAATGACCTTGTGGTTGTGTTAAATCTTTTACATGAATTAATATAGGAACATGTTCTTCTCTAGCTATTTTTGAAGCTTTATTATAAACATCAATTAAATTAGGGTAATCCCAACCTTTAACTACAAATATTTCGTAACCTTTTGCTTTATTTTCTCGTTGGAAACCTTTTAAAATTTCAGAAATATTTTCTTTGGTTGTTTGATATTTTGCAGGAACAGAAATTCCATAAGCATCATCCCAAACACTAATTATCATTGGTACTTGTAATACACCTGCAGCATTAATTGTTTCAAAAAAAACACCTTCTGAAGTACTTGCGTTTCCAATAGTTCCCCAAGAAATTTCATTTCCGTTATTTGAGAATTTTGGATTTTTAATTCCGGGTAGTTTTCTAAATAATTTTGAAGCATAGGCTAAACCTAGCATACGAGGCATTTGACCTGCTGTAGGCGAAATATCTCCACTTGAATTGTACTGTTCTGTTAAATTTTTAAAATGCCCGTTTTCATCTAAACTATGTGTGGCAAAATGCCCACCCATTTGACGCCCTCCAGACATTGGGTCAGCCTTAATATTTGCATGTGCATATAAACCAGCAAAAAATTGTTGAGGTGTAAGTTCGCCTATAGCCATCATAAATGTTTGATCACGGTAATAACCAGATCTAAAGTCTCCTTTTTTAAAAGCTTTTGCCATTGCTAATTGAGGTACTTCTTTTCCGTCACCAAAAATTCCAAACTTTGCTTTCCCTGTTAAAACTTCTCTACGCCCTAAAATACTACATTCTCTACTTACAATAGCAATTTTGTAGTCTTGTAATACTTCTTTTTTAAATTGATTAAAAGATAGTGGTTCTAGGTTAGTAGATGAAGATTTTACATTCATATTTTTGATTTTTTTTAGTTTTGCAAAGGTAGTATTTTTAAATCATAGATAAAAATAATGCAAAGATGTTAGAATATGCTAAAAAATAATTAAATAAAAGCAGGTTTATTGTGAATTCTTTAATAAATTGGATTTTATAAAACTATAATTTAAAAATTAATAAAATCCTCTTTTAATAAAATTATAGATTTTTTTAGGTTTTATAACTAAAACAAATCTAATTTTAGAGCTATAGCTTGGTTGTGAAGTTTCCCATCCTAAATTTGAATGAAAAGGGAAATACACTTCAAGAATATCTTGAATAAAATTAAGGCGTACTCCATTTTCATGCGCAAAATAAACTTTCTGATTTCTATTTTTTACAAAACCAACATCAGTATAAACCTCAAACCATCTCCATAATCCAACACTTGTATTTATAGTGCTTAGCCATTGATTTGCATAAGCTACAGGTAGTTTCGCTTTAAAACCTCCTTCATTAATAATAATTTGTTGACTAAAAAAACCTGAAGTTTCAGATCTACCTAAATAATCATATCTAAATAAATAATCGCTTGGTCTATCAAGTGCAAAACTAAAAAAGTCTGTTGCTGTTTTATTTCTCAAAAATGCACCTGCAAAAAATCTAAAATCAAATTGCCTATTTGTATTTGTTAATTTTCTAAAATGAGCAGTTAGTGAGAGTTTACTAAATTTATTTGATATTTCAAGACCTGTAGAAAATCTAAAATCATCAATAATTTCGGGTTTGGCATATCCATAGCTAAGATTAAAGACTTTATATTTGTTTGTTTCACTATGTTCTATTTGTGATGGTGATTTTTCGCGATCAATAAAAGTATAAGATGCACTTATAGCATTTCTACTAACATCTCTTAGGCTTTTTCGTTTAAATTCGAGTAATGCAAACGGAGTAAGTGTAGTGTAGGATAAATTTTCGGCATAATGAAAATTGCTACCTAAAATTCCTGCTATAAATTTATTTACTTTTTTATTTTCAGGAAGATATTCATATTTTAAATTAAAAATTCCTGAAAGTGATTTACTAGTTGTACCAAATGAAGGTGTAATTTTATAAGTAAAACTTTTATTTAATAACGTTTTATTTGAAATAGCCAAACCTAAAACAGCACCATCGTAATAATTATATCTAAATACAGGTGTATAAAAAAACTGATTGTAATATGGGTTTTCAATATCTTTCATAAACTTCACTTGCAAAGGTCTATTGAATAATTTTTTATCAACACTTTTCCAGTTATTTCTTAAATTATATTCAGGCAAAAGAGATTCATAGTTTAATGAAAGTTTATCAAAGCCATTAGTTGGAATTGTAATTTTTGTTAGCGAATCTATATTGGGAAGCCATTTTTTAAATTTTATTTCCTGATCTTTAATTCCATATAATTGAATTGGAGTGGTGAATTTTCTTTTATTTAAAATACTTACTTCAAGAGAATCATTCTTCTTTGTAATTTTTTTAATTGTATAGTCTACTTTTTTATTCGTTTGTAAATAGTCATTTTCAAACCAAGAAATATCTTTATTTGTAGCTCTTTTTAAGAAGTTAATAAAATCGTTGCTATGAATTTTATTTCCAGAGTTTTTATAAGAAAAATTCCAAATAGTTTTGGGCATTGAAATATCTTCCAAATAAGTTTCTAAATATTTTAATCCTAATCCTGCTTTGTATTTATTAACAATTTTTCTATTAAAATTTGAAAGAGAATCTGCAGGTGTTGTTAATGCTTGGTCTAAATTTTTTCGTGCAGCAAACTGATATACAAAAGGATATTTTTCATTAAATTTTATTTTAGCTAAATTAAAACCTTTAATTCCCCATAGTTTTGAAATATTACCAATAGCTTTTACTTCAGGGTAAAATTTTTCTACATAGTTTATCATTAAATATGTTTGTAAACCATCAGCTAACCAATAATCTTCTCTTTTGTTAAATAAAAAAACCTGATCGATGTATTTTTTTGAAAGCACTTTAAATAATTGAATATCCCATTCAAAAGCATCACTGTATGCTGCTAAAAATGAAGGTAGTTGATTAAAACCGTACACAGGATTTTTTTCATACTCAATTTTATTTAAGAGTAATTTTTTATGTGGAAATTTCCCCAAATATGTTTGAATAAAATAAAATTCTCTTTTTAAAATACTTGATTTTAGGTTTTTATTTAACTTGTTAGAGTTTAAGTTTGTGATAATTTCAATCCCTGATAAATCATAAGAAACAAAATCGTTATTTTTTGTAATATTTAATTCAATATCTAGTTTATTTTTGCCAATTAAAGTATAGTTGTTAAAATTGTTATTAATTGTATTTGATGAATTTAAATCACTATTTACAATATAATCTTGGGGAACTTTAAGCTCTATTTGATAATTTGTAAAATCCATACACAAATCATCCATATCTAAATTATTTGTTAATTCCCATTTATTGGTGTAAATAGCTGGCGATAAGTACCAATATCTTAAATTATAAGTTTCATTATTTACTCCATAATCGGTAAATTTGTCAATAGGAATTTTAACAATATAGGTTGCACTTATTTTTACAGAATCATTTGGGTTTAAGGATTTTTGTAAATTCACTTTTAAGATATCGGGATTTTTTTCTGTAATTTCCCAAGTAGCAATATCATAATTAACAGAAATACTTTTAATAATTGAATTTCCTCTATTTTTCTGGTTTGTAAAATGAAAACCTTTAGAGTATGCTTCAATAAAACGCTTTGCTAAAGGTGTATTTTTATCTTTATAAGCATTGGCCCAATTATGAAAATATACAACATTTAAAATACTATCAGATTTGTTATAAAAATCTATTTCTTGTTTTATTTTAAGCTCATTTGTTTCTGTATTTAAAATAGCAGATATTTTAATGTTGTTATTAACTTGAGCGAAAAGATTCAAAGTAATAATAATGCTTAAAATTGTAAAAAATAGTTTCTTCTTCAAAAGAGTTCGATTAAAAATTAGGACTTAAACTGTATTTTTTATAGAAAGTATCTATTACTTCTAAAACCTCTTTTTCAGTGTCAACTAAAGATATTAAATCTAAATCTTTTGGGTTAATGCTTCCTTCTTCAAGTAAGGTATTTTTAATCCAATCCATTAAACCTGTCCAATATTTTTTACCCACTAAAATAATAGGGAATTTCCCAATTTTTTTGGTTTGAATTAGGGTGATTGCTTCAAAAAGCTCGTCTAAAGTTCCGAAACCCCCAGGCATAACAACAAATCCTTGAGAATATTTCACAAACATTACTTTACGGACAAAAAAGTAATCGAAATCTAAGCTTTTATCAGAATCTATATACGGATTATCATGTTGTTCAAAAGGTAAATCAATGTTTAAACCTACAGAAATTCCTTTTCCTCTCTCGGCACCTTTATTACCAGCTTCCATAATTCCTGGACCACCGCCAGTAACAACGCCATAACCATTTTGAGTTAATTCGAAAGCAATATTTTCAGCTAATTTGTAATACTTATGGTCAGGTTTGGTTCTAGCAGAACCAAAAATACTAACACAAGGGCCAATTTTACTTAATCGTTCGAAACCTTCAACAAACTCGGCCATAATTTTAAATATTGCCCAAGAATCGTTGGTTTTAATTTCATTCCAAGTTCTTTGTTTAAACTTTTCTCTTATTTTTCTTTCTTCATTTGGTACCATAAAACTTCAAATATCGAATTTAATTTGCTAAATAACAGCTTTTTTAATTTGTTGACTAATTTAATTCATCTTTTAGGAATTTAGCAGTATAGCTTTTTTTATGTTTGCTAACTTCTTCAGGTGTTCCATAGCAGATTAGTTCTCCGCCTTTTTTACCACCTTCCATACCTATATCAATAACGTGATCGGCTAGTTTTACTACATCTAAATTATGTTCAATAACAAGTATTGTGTTTCCTTTGTTCGTTAATTTATTTAAAACTTCCATAAGTACTCGAATATCTTCAAAATGAAGCCCAGTAGTAGGTTCGTCTAAAATATAAAAAGTATTCCCAGTATCTTTTTTAGATAATTCTGAAGCTAATTTTATTCGTTGAGCTTCACCGCCTGAAAGTGTTGTAGATTGTTGACCTAGAGTTATATAGCCCAAACCAACATCATGAATTGTTTTAAGTTTCCTATAAATTTTTGGGATATGTTCAAAAAAGTTAACAGCATCATCAATGGTCATATTTAACACATCTGAAATAGATTTACCTTTATATCTAATCTCTAATGTTTCTCTATTGAATCGTTTTCCTTGGCAAGTTTCACATTCAACATGAACATCAGGTAAAAAATTCATTTCAATAATTCTAACACCTCCACCTTGGCAAGTTTCACACCTTCCTCCTTTAACATTAAAAGAAAATCGCCCAGGTTTGTAACCTCTAATTAAAGCTTCGCTTGTTTTTGCATATAAACTTCTAATTTCGCTAAAAACACCAGTATATGTTGCTGGGTTAGAACGTGGGGTTCTACCAATAGGAGATTGGTCTATAGCAATAACTTTATCAATATGTTCTAGGCCTTTAATACTTTTATAAGGCATTGGTTTTTTAACACCTCTATAAATATGTTTATTTAAAATTGGGTAGAGAGTTTCATTTATTAAAGTAGATTTTCCGCTACCAGAAACACCTGTTACACAAATTAGTTTTCCTAAAGGGAAATTAACAGTTATGTTTTTTAAATTATTTCCTGTAGCACCAGCTAAAGTTATTTTTTTACCAGTTCCTTTTCTTCTTTTTTTAGGAATTTCAATTTGTTTTGTTCCATTTAAATAATCAGCAGTTAAGGTATTGTGTTGTTTTAATTCCTCAAAAGTTCCTTCGCTTACAATTTCCCCACCGTGATGTCCAGCTCCTGGACCAATATCAATAACATAATCGGCATGTTTAATCATATCTTTGTCGTGCTCTACAACAATAATTGAATTTCCAAGATCTCTTAAATTTACTAATGAATTTATTAATTTTTTGTTGTCACGTTGGTGTAAACCAATACTTGGTTCGTCTAAAATATACAAAACACCAACCAATTGTGAACCAATTTGAGTTGCCAATCTTATGCGTTGCGCTTCACCACCAGATAGCGATTTTGAACTTCTATCTAAAGTTAAATAGTCTAAGCCAACATTTAATAAAAACTGAATTCTTGTTCTAATTTCTTTTAATATTTCTGATGCAATTTTAAGTTGTTTATCACTTAATTTTTTTTCAAGGTTACTAAACCAATTAGCAAGCTCAGAAATATCGAATTGTGCTAATTCTGAAATATTTTTTTTATTTATTTTAAAATAAAGTGCTTCTTTTTTAAGCCTTTTCCCTTCACAAGTTTCGCAAGGAACTTCATCCATAAAATCTTTAGCCCAACGTTTTATAGAAGTTGAATCGCTAGATTTGTATTGGTTTTCTATAAATTTGATAATTCCTTCAAAATCAATTTCATAATTACGGGTTATACCCATTGTTTTTGAAGCAATTTTAAATTTTTCATTTCCACCATTTAAAATAATTTCTAAGGCTTCTTTTGGAATTTTAGAAATAGGATCGGTTAATTCAAATTTATAACGCTCGGCAATTAATTGAAGTTGTTTAAAAATCCAACTATTTTTTTGTTCACCAAGTGGTACAATTCCACCATTTTTTATTGAAATTGTATTATTTGGAATTATTTTTTGAAGATTTACTTTATTAATTTTCCCTAAACCATTACAAGTATTACAGGCACCTTTTGGAGAGTTAAATGAAAAATTATTAGGCTCAGGATTTGGATATGAAATTCCCGTTTCTGCGCACATTAAATCTCTACTAAAATAACGAGGAATATTGGTTTCGTATTCTAAAACCATTAAAATATTTTCACCTGAATATAAAGCAGTTGTTATTGTTTCTTCTAATCTTTTTTCTGAAGTTTGGTTAACTAACAAACGATCAATTACAATCTCAATATCATGTGTTTTATAGCGGTCAATTCGCATCCCTTTTTTAATGTCTAAAATTTCACCATCAACACGTACTTTTACAAAACCTTGTTTAGCAATTTGCTCAAAAAGTTCGCGATAATGTCCTTTTCTAGATTTTACAATAGGTGCTAAAACCACTATTTTTTTTCCATCAAAATCTTTTAAAATTAAATTTTTAATTTGCTCATCACTGTAACTAACCATTTTTTTATTGGTGTTATAGGAGTAAGCATCAGCAGCACGAGAATAAAGTAAGCGTAAAAAATCGTAAATTTCAGTAATAGTCCCAACTGTAGAACGTGGACTTTTATTGGTGGTTTTTTGTTCAATAGAAATAACTGGAGAAAGGCCGTCAATTTTATCAACATCAGGTCTTTCCAAACCACCTAAAAACTGTCGAGCATACGCCGAAAAAGTTTCAATATATCTACGTTGCCCTTCGGCATAGATAGTGTCAAAAGCTAACGAAGATTTTCCGCTACCACTTAAACCAGTTATTACAACTAGCTTTTCTCTTGGAATACGAACATCAATATTTTTTAAGTTATGAACTCGCGCACCAAGAACTTCAATATATTCTTCGTGTTTTGCCATTTAATTTTTGGAAAGTTGCAAAGTTAAATAATTGTAACTATAAATTAGGTAAAGAGTTAAATCTTATTTTGGAAATTAGTATATTGCGTAAAAATTTTAGGCTTTTGAAGTGGATTGATTCATTACGACATTATTTTGAAAAACACGGCTTTGCAGTTTCATCTAGATTTGCAGATAGATTGGGTATTCGCGTTTCTAATGTTCGTTTATTTTTTATTTATATTTCTTTTGTTACGTTTGGTTTTTCTTTTGGAATTTATTTAACATTGGCTTTTTTGTTAAAATTAAAAGATATGATTTATACGAAACGGAGCTCTGTTTTTGATTTGTAACAAATTATGGTTGTAAAAACAAAATTGCGTATCTCATTAGCTTTGCTAACTATGGTATTAATTATTGGAATAATTGGTTATACAATTATTTCAAACGAAACTTTTATTGATTCGTTGTACATGACCGTAATTACCATGTCAACTGTTGGATTTGGAACTCTTCATGAATTAAATCAGTCTGAAAAACTTTTCACAATAGTTTTAATCATATTAAGTATTAGCATTTATGGTTATTCAGTTACTGCACTAACAGAATATTTTGCAAATGATAATTTTTTTCAACTTTTAAAATATAAAAAAATGCAACAAAAAATTCAGAAATTAAAGAATCATACTGTTGTGTGTGGATACGGCCGCAATGGTAGGCAAGCAGTTTTAAAACTTAAAATATTTAATAAATCATATCTTGTCGTTGAAAAAAATAAAGAGATATTAAGAGAGTTGGATAATAATGGTATTCTTTATGTTGAGGGTGATGCTACAGATGATGAAACACTTAACAAAGCAGCTATTAAAAATGCAAATAGTTTAATTACGGCATTACCATCTGATGCTGATAATCTATTTGTAGTTCTTTCAGCAAGACAAATAAATAAAGAATTTACCATAATTAGTAGAGCGTCAAATGAATCTTCCTTTAAAAAATTATTAATTGCAGGAGCTACAAATGTTATTATGCCAGATAAGATAGGGGGAGATCACATGGCATCATTAGTAGTAACTCCTAATTTAGTTGAATTTGTAGAACGATTAACTATTTCAAATGAAACTTCTACAAACTTAGAAGAAATAGAAATTAAAGATTTACCTGAAGAACTTATAAATAAAACAATTCTAGATTTAGATTTACGTAAAAGAACAGGATGTTTAATAATTGGTTTTAAAACGGCTGACCATAAATATGTAATTAACCCAGATGGGTATACAAAGCTTACTCTTAATTCAAGCTTAATTGTTTTAGGAAAACCTAATCAAATTGAAAAATTGCATCAAATATTGTAATAATTAGTGTAATTAATGGTTTTAAGAGAATTTAATAATTTTAAAGTTAAAAACTTGTAGTAACCTCATTTTTTTGCCATATTGCGGCTACTTTTAAAAACTTCCAAACATTATGAATAGAAAACTTCTAACTATTATCTCCTTAATAGTTCCAGTATTAACTTTTGCTCAAGAATTAACAATCGATGAAAAAATAGAAGCAAAATTTAAACCTTTTGCCAAAGCTGTTAGTTCAGTAGTTTTTTACCCAATTTCAATTGTTGGTATAGATGTCCCAATTGTAATTATTGTTTTGTTAGTTGGTGCCTTATTTTTTACATTGTATTTTAAGTTTGCCAATATAACTTTACTAGGTGTTGCAATAAGAGCTGCTAATGGAAAATATGATGATATCGATCATCATTCAGTGGAGGAAGTAGCAGGAGATCCAACACCAGGAGGTGATGTTTTTGAAAGTATTCAAGTAGAAGGAGTTGTAGGAGAAGTTACACATTTTCAAGCTTTAACAGCTGCACTTTCAGCAACAGTAGGTTTAGGAAATATTGCAGGGGTTGCAGTTGCAATTGCAATTGGAGGGCCAGGTGCTACAATATGGATGATTTTAGCTGGTTTTTTAGGAATGTCAACAAAATTAGTAGAAGCTACTTTAGGTGTAAAATACAGAGAAGTTGGTGATGATGGAAAAATATATGGAGGTCCAATGTATTACCTGAAAAAAGGGTTAAAAGAAAAGAATTTAGCTGGTTTTGGAAAAGTTTTAGCCGTGTTATATGCTGTTTTTGTAATTGGAGGTTCTTTTGGAGGAGGAAACATGTTTCAATCCAATCAAGCAGCTGCACAATTTAAATTGCTTTTTGGTCTTGATTCTGGATTTTTATTTGGCGTATTACTGGCCGTGTTAGTTGGTATTGTGATTATTGGTGGAATTAAAAGAATAGGGCGGGTAACTGAAAAAATAGTACCATTTATGGGAATTATGTTTGTGGGAGCTTCTTTATTAATAATTGTTATGAATCTTACAATAATTCCTGAGGCGATGCTTCAAATTTGGAATGGTGCATTTAATCAAACATCAATTGTTGGAGGTGTAATTGGCGTTATGATTGTTGGTTTTCAAAGAGCTGCTTTTTCAAATGAGGCAGGTGTTGGGTCAGCATCTATTGCACACGCAGCAGTTAAAACTAAATTTCCTGCAAGTGAAGGAATTGTAGCTTCAATAGGTCCATTTGTTGATACTGTAATTATTTGTACCATGACCGCTTTAGTAATTGTAGTTACCAACTTAAAGAGTAATTTATTTGATTACGCAAATTTAGATGCAGGAAATAATGTAATTATGAACAGTACTGGGAAACATTTAGGTGGTGTTGATTTAACTTCAGTAGCTTTTGATTCTGCAATTCCAAATTTTTCAATTATACTAACAATTGCTGTGATACTTTTTGCTTTTTCAACAATGTTATCTTGGTCTTATTATGGAATACAAGGATGGAAATATTTATTTGGAAAAAGTAAATTAGCTGATATCTCATACAAAGCATTATTCTTAATTTTTGTTGTAATTGGAGCATCTTCTAGTTTGGGATCTGTAATTGAGTTTTCTGATGCTATGATATTCGCAATGGTGTTTCCTAATATTATTGGTTTGTTTTTATTAGCTCCAAAAGTAAAGCTTGAGGTAGCAAGATATCTGAAGGCAATTGGTCATAAAGGACAAAAATAAATTTTAATAATATGAATTTTTTTAAATCCCATTTCAGGTATAATAAACGCCAACGAAATGGGATTTTCTTTTTGTTATTAATTATAATCACACTTCAATCAATATTCTTTTTTGTTGATTTTTCTTCAGAAAAAATCATCGATTTTTCTACAAGTGAAATTCTGGTGTTTCAAGCAAAAATAGATTCTTTAAAAAACATTGAGTTAGAAAAGAAAAAACCTAAAATATATCCATTTAATCCAAATTATATAACAGATTATAAAGGATATCAACTAGGAATGAGTATTGATGAAATAGACAAATTGCTGTTATTTAGATCAAAAGGAGAATTTATTAACTCAGTGAAGCAATTTCAAAAAATTACGAAGGTTAACGATAGTTTGTTAAAAGTAATAAGTCCCTATTTTAAATTTCCAGATTGGGTAACTAAACAATCAAATTCAACAACAACTTTAATAAGAAATAATAGTAAGCACATTGTAATAAAAGATATAAATCTTGCAACAATTTCAGATTTAAGAATTGTAAATGGTATTGGAGAAAAGTTGGCTGAAAGAATAATAGATTATAGAGCTAAATTAAAAGGATTTTCATTTAATAATCAGTTATATGAAGTTTGGAATTTAGATAAGGAGCTAGTTGATAAAGTATTACAGTATTTTAAAGTTAAAAAACTTCCTAATATTAAAAAACTAAATATTAATGAAGCAAGCTTTAAGGAGGTACTTTCTATTGTTTATATAGATTATGAGTTAACAAAGAAAATTTTTAATTATAGAGATGAAGTTGCTGAAATTCAAGACATTGACGAGATAAAAAAAATTGAAGGTTTTCCTATTGAAAAATTTGATAGAATAGCCTTATATTTGGTGGCCGAATAATTATATTAATTTAAGTTACTTCCCAAAATGAATAGTATGTATTTTACTGAAGAACATCAAGCTTTTAGACTAAGTTTTAGAGATTTTTTACAAAAAGAAGTTGTACCAAATGTTGATAAATGGGAGAAAACAGGAACTATTGATCGCTCTATATGGAAGAAGTTTGGTGAAATGGGATACTTTGGGATAAATTCTCCGGAAGAATATGGTGGTTTAAATTTAGATATTTTTTATACCATTATATTTTTAGAAGAATTACAAAAAGTTAACTCTGGTGGTTTCGCTGCTGCTATGTGGGCGCATACCTATTTAGCTATGACTCATGTTTGTGAAGAAGGTGATCAACGTATAAAAGAACAATATTTAGCACCAAGTATTCTTGGTGAGAAAATTGGCTGTTTATGTATTTCAGAGCCTTCAGGAGGTTCAGATGTTGCTGGAATGAGAACAACTGCAGTTAAAAAAGGAGAAACCTATATTATTAATGGTTCTAAAACATTTATTACCAATGGTTACTATTCTGACTATCTAATTGTTGCTGCTAAAACGGATGTTACTTCAAGAAATAAAGGAATTAGTATATTTATTGTTGATAGAGGTACACAAGGAATCACATCAACAAAATTAGATAAATTAGGTTGGAGAGCATCAGATACTGCTGAAATTGCTTTTGATAATGTTGTTATTCCAGCTAATAATTTATTAGGTGAAGAAGGAAAAGGATTCCCATATATTATGAGCCATTTTGCACTTGAACGATTAGTTATGGGTGTTAATGCACATGCTAGAGCTGAATTTGCTTTAGATTATGTAATACAATATATGTCGGAAAGAGAAGCTTTTGGTAAAACACTTAATAAATTTCAGGCATTAAGGCATAAAGTAGCCGATATGGCTAGCGAAGTGGAAATGTGTAAGGAATTTAATTACTCTATTGCAAAAAGATTAAGTGAAGGACAATATATTGTAAAAGAAGCAAGCATGTCAAAATTACTTTCAACAAAAATGGCTGATAAAGTAATTTATGATTGTTTGCAATTATTAGGAGGTTATGGTTACATGGAAGATTATCCAATGGCAAGATTGTTAAGAGATAGTAGAATTGGACCAATTGGCGGAGGAACTTCAGAAATATTACGAGAAATTATTTCAAAAATGGTAATTGATAAAAAAGAATATAAGCCAGTTACTTAATGTAAAGGATGTTTCAAAAATAGAAAAATCAGCTAAAGTTATTTTTTAGTTGATTTTTTTATTTAAAATATACGGTGTGTTATAATTAGTTGTATATTTGCAATCCAAAATTTAAAAGAGAACAGTTTGAAAGGAGGTGCCAAAATATGTTAATTATACCAGTTAAAGACGGAGAAAACATTGATAGAGCGTTAAAACGTTATAAAAGAAAATTTGACCGTACGAAAACAATGAAAAACTTACGTAACCGTAAACAATTCAATAAACCTTCAGTAGTGAAGCGCGCACGAAACATAAAAGCTCAATATGTTCAAAAATTAAGAACAGCCGAAGAGCAAGGTTAATATTATTTAACCAAAAAAGTTAAACCGTTAGTAAATACAACTTACAATTTGTAAATTTGTTTACTAACGGTTTTTTTATGCCTATACAATCTTTTTTAAATTACTTATCACTTGAAAAAAAATATTCTAAGCATACTACAGTAGCATACTTAAACGATTTAAACTCGTTTCAACATTTCTGTAATAAAGAATACAGCAATCAAAGCATTGTTGATGTAAATTATGCTCAAATTAGAAATTGGATTGTAAACTTAGTTGAAGCAAATATTTCAAATAGAACAATTAATAGAAAAGTTTCATCATTAAAATCTTTTTATAAATTTCTTCAAAAATCGAAAGATATTGAGGTAAATCCATTAGCTAAACACAAGGCTTTAAAAGTTTCAAAAAAAGTTCAAGTCCCATTTTCTGAAAAAGAAATAATTGCCGTACTTAATTTATTAGATGATAAAAACGATTTTGAATCTTTAAGAAATAAACTAATTGTAGAATTATTTTACTCAACAGGAATTAGAAGAAGTGAATTGATTCATATAAAAATAGGTGATATAGATTTTGCAAATGAAACTGTTAAAGTGTTGGGAAAGCGAAATAAAGAAAGATATATACCGTTAATACAATCTGTACAAAAGACATTAGTTAAATACATTAAATTTAGAGAAGAAATTAATACAAATCAGTCTTATTTATTTTTAACTAAAAAAGGAAAAATAATATACGATACGCTTGTTTATCGAGTAATAAATAATTATTTTAGTAGTGTGTCGTCAAAAGTTAAAAAGAGTCCTCATATTATAAGACACTCTTTTGCAACACATTTATTAAACGAAGGTGCTGATTTAAACTCGGTTAAAGAATTACTTGGGCATTCTAGTTTAGCGTCAACACAAGTTTATACCCATAGTAGTTTGGGTAAATTAAAGGAAATTTATAATCAAGCTCACCCAAGGAGCCAAAAAAACTAATTTATTATGAAAGTAAGAGTACAATCAGTTAATTTTAATGCCGATGCGGGACTTATTGAATTTGTTGAAAAAAAAATAAATAGTTTAGAAAAATATTATGATAAAATAGTAGATTCAGAAGTGTTTTTAAAAGTTCAACAAACTAGTGATAAAGAAAATAAATTTGTGGATATTAAATTGAATATTCCTGGAAATGATTTGATAATTAAAAAACAAAGCAAAACCTTTGAAGAAGGAGTGATGTTAGCTACAGATTCACTTAAAAGACAGTTGACTAAAACGAAGGAAAAAATTAGGGCAAAATAATATTAAAAAATAATTAGAAAAATTTTGTTTAAAATTAAAACTTTAATACATTTGCAGTCCGTTAGAAATAGCGGGCTTCTTTTATGGAGTAAAATGCCGATGTAGCTCAGCTGGCTAGAGCAGCTGATTTGTAAT
>NZ_JASFZF010000008.1:0-22777 GCF_046055765.1 Lutibacter sp.
ATAATACTTGGGTGTACTCTTAATTGAAGGATATTGTAAATTTTGTTACCTGTTTCTTGTTCTACATTTGCCAACGCGTCTATATTCCAAGGATTTAATACCAAAGGCTTTTCACAAATTGCGTCAGCACCTTGCCGTAAAGCAAAGCGTATGTGTGCATCGTGTAAATAATTTGGAGTGCAAATACTAACGTAATCGAGTTGTTGGTTATTTTCAAACTTTAATTTTGAAATATGACGGTCAAAGCGTTCAAATTCTGTAAAGAAATCTGCATTTGGAAAGTAACTATCAATAATTCCTACACTATCAAATTTATCAAGTGCGGCCACCAAATTATTATTGGTTTCTTTGATCGCTTTCATGTGGCGTGGTGCTATATAACCACTTGCTCCTATAAGGGCGAAGTTCTTCATATATTTCTTTTTCAGATAGGGGTGTTTTGTTAAGTTTCAAATTTATGTTTTTTTTAATACTTTTTATATTGTTTATTAAAATAATGTTACTTTTTATTGTCAGGCTGAGCTTGTCGAAGACTCTTTTCAGTTCAATTGCTTTGTCAGGCTGAGCTTGTCGAAGACTCTTTTCAGTTCAATTACTTTGTCAGGCTGAGCCTGTTGAAGACTCTTTTTAGTTCAATTGCACTTCGACATGCTCAGTGTGACATTGCACTACGTCATTGCGAGGCTTTTGAAAAAAGTTGTGGCAATCTTATTTCTATTGATGAGATTACTTCGTCGTTATCTCTTCTCGTAATGACGTTTCTTTTTTAGTTCAATTGCTCTTCTTCCCTTCGATAAAACTCAGGACAAGCGTTGCTCAGTGTGACAATACGTTTCTTTTAATGAATTACTTTGTCAGGCTGAGCTTGTCGAAGACTCTTTTTAGTTCAATTGCACTTCGACCCTTCGATAAAACTCAGGACAGGCGCTGCTCAGTGTGACATTGCACTACGTCATTGCGAGGCTTTTGAAAAAAGTTGTGGCAATCTTGTTTCTATTGATGAGATTACTTCGTCGTTATCTCTTCTCGTAATGACGTTTCTTTTTTAGTTCAATTGCTCTTCGACCCTTCGATAAAACTCAGGACAAGCGTTGCTCAGTGTGACAATACGTTTCTTTTTGATGAATTACTTTGTCAGGCTGAGCTTGTCGAAGACTCTTTTTAGTTCAATTGCACTTCGACAGGCTCAGTGTGACATTGCACTACGTCATTGCGAGGCTTTTGAAAAAAGTTGTGGCAATCTGTTTCTATTGATGAGATTACTTCGCCGTTATCTCTTCTCGTAATGACGTTTCTTTTTTAGTTCAATTGCACTTCGACCCTTCGATAAAACTCAGGACAAGCGTTGCTCAGTGTGACAATACGTTTCTTTTTGATGAATTGCACTACGTCTTTGGGGATAGATGCTACTTACCTATTTGATAATATTCAATTCCTTTTTCGGCTAAATTAAACATATTGTATTGATTTCGTCCATCAAAAATTATAGGTGATTTTAATAGTTTTTTGATCTCATCAAAATCTGGAGAACGAAATTCTTTCCATTCTGTTAATAATAACATGGCATCAGCACTTTCTAATGCTTGGTACTTTGAAGCTACATACGTTACATTTTTAATACCTTTCAAATAAAAACCATGTGCTTCATGCATCGCTTTTGGATCATACGCTTTAATTTTTGCACCTCTTTTTACCAATTCTTTGATAATGTAAATTGCTGGAGCTTCACGCATATCATCGGTTCCTGGTTTGAATGCTAATCCCCAAATACCAAATGTTTTACCTGTTAAATTTTCTCCAAATCGACTGATTACTTTATTTGCTATGACTAATTTTTGAGCATCATTAACGTCTTCAACCGAAGTAATTAGTTTTGCTTCATAATTATATTCCGAAGCTATTTTTTTTAAGGCCTTCACATCTTTAGGAAAACAAGAACCTCCATAACCACAACCTGGATAAATGAAGTTATACCCTATTCTGCTATCTGAACCAATTCCTATACGAACCTGATTGGCATCTGCACCTACTTTTTCACAAATATTAGCAATCTCATTCATAAATGAAATCTTAGTTGCCAACATAGCATTTGCTGCATATTTGGTCATTTCAGCAGAACGCACATCCATCACAATAAAACGTTCATGCGACATTGAAAAAGGGGTATATAACTGTTTCATTTTTTCTATTGCATACGCGCTCTCTGCTCCTATTACCACTCTATCTGGCTTCATAAAATCGTTAATTGCAGCGCCTTCTTTTAAAAATTCAGGATTTGAAACCACATCAAACTCAATAGTTTCATTTCTAATTTCTAATTGTTGTTGAATTGCAGCTTTCACTTTATCGGCCGTACCAATTGGCACAGTAGATTTATCAACCACTACCAACCTTTTCTGCATTGTTTTACCGATAGATTTTGCTACCGCTAATACATATTGAAGATCGGCTGAACCATCATCACCCATTGGTGTGCCAACTGCTATAAAAACAATTTCTGCATCTTTAATGGCTGTTTCTATATTTGTAGTGAAAAACAGGTTTTTATTCGTCACATTTTTCAAAACCATTGGTTCTAAACCGGGTTCGTAAATTGGAATAACTCCATTGTTTAAATTCTCAATTTTAGTGGCGTCAATATCTACACAGGTTACTTTATTTCCCATTTCTGAAAAACAAGTTCCTGATACTAACCCTACATATCCTGTTCCTATTACTACTATGTTCATATTTATCTTTTTTTGTCAGTCTGAGCTTGTCGAAAACCTTTTTAGTTCAATTACACCTTTGGTCCTTCGATAAAAACTCAGGGCAAGCACTGCTCAGCATGATATTTTATTATTAAATTTTAGGTTTACCATATTCTGTGTAATTTTTAGAAAATAAAATTAATTTATCCCAATCTTCATTTATTAATGCTTCTTTCTTTTTCCTACTCCATCCCTTTACCTTCTTTTCAATTATAATTGCTTCATTTATATCTGAAAAAATTTCAAACCAAACTAATTCTACTGGTCGTTTAGAAAAAGTATAAGCTCTTTTATCTCGCCCTAAATTATGTTCATATAACCTACGCTCAATACTATTGGTTACCCCTGTGTAATAAGAGCTATCTGAACATTTAATTATATATACATAATACTGTTTCATTTAATATAAACACTTCGACAGGCTCAGCGTGACATTTTATTTAATCAACATTACCTTTAGTGTCAGTCTGAGCTTGTCGAAGACCTTTTTAGTTCAATTATACTTTGGTCCTTCGATAAAAACTCAAGACAAGCACTACTCAGCGTGACATTTTATTTAATCAACATTACCTTTAGTGTCAGTCTGAGCTTGTCGAGGACCTTTTTAGTTCAATTATACTTTGGTCCTTCGATAAAAACTCAAGACAAGCGCTGCTCAATGTGACATTTTATCTTATATTTCTATTCTTTAATTAAAAACTCTTACAACTTCCCATCAACTTTACTTTTTAAAACTCCTTTTACATCGTAAATAATTCCATTATTATTTAAGTGGTTATTGAAATCTATCTCTAAAAATTGATGATGTGCTACGGCTAATACAATACCATCAAATTTATTTTGAGGCATCTTTTTTACAGTTTCGATATTGTATTCATGCTGTACTTCAGAAGGGTTCGCCCAAGGATCAAAAATAGTAACTTCAGTACCGTATTCTTTTAAATTTTGAATAACATCAACCACTCTAGTGTTTCTAACATCAGGGCAATTTTCTTTAAATGTGATTCCTAATATTAAAATTTTTGCTTTTTTTATTTTTATGTCGTGCTGAACAAACAATTTTATCACTTCTGATGCCACATAATTCCCCATACTGTCGTTCATTTTTCTTCCTGCTAAAATAATTTCAGGATGATAACCAACCTCTTGTGCTTTTTGTGCTAAGTAATAAGGGTCAACTCCTATACAATGTCCACCTACCAGCCCTGGTTTGAATGGTAAAAAATTCCATTTTGTTCCAGCAGCTTCCAATACTGCACTAGTATCAATATCTAATAAATTAAATATTTTAGCCAGTTCATTTACAAAGGCAATATTAATATCACGTTGTGAATTTTCTATTACTTTAGCTGCTTCAGCAACTTTAATAGTTGGTGCTAAATGCGTTCCGGCAGTAATTACGGTTGCATATAAATCATTTACTTTTTTACCAATTTCAGGTGTTGAACCTGAGGTTACTTTCAATATTTTTTCAATCGTATGCTCTTTATCTCCCGGATTAATACGCTCTGGTGAATATCCTGCAAAAAAATCTTTATTAAATACTAATCCCGAATTTTTTTCTAAAATGGGGATACACACTTCTTCTGTTGCACCTGGATAAACGGTAGATTCATAAATTACAATAGCGCCTTTTTTCAACACCTTTCCAACCGTTTCACTCGACTTCATAAGAGGTGTTAAATCTGGCTTATTATTTTTATCAACGGGTGTTGGAACTGTTATTATGTAATAATTACAAGCTGTAATATCTTCTAGATTGGTTGTGCAATATAAACCAGTTATAGGTTTTTCTTCATCAAATCCTTCGACAGGCTCAGGATGACATTGTTCAGGGCTACAATTAATAGGATTAAAATTTAGAAGTACTTTTTGAAGTATGTCGTTTTCTATTTCTAAAGTAATGTCTGTTCCATTTTTTAGTTCTGAAACCCGTTGCTCATTGATATCAAATCCAATTACAGGATATTTTGTAGCGAATAACCGTGCCAATGGAAGACCAACATATCCTAGTCCTATAATTGCAATTTTAATTTTTTCCTCCATTTATTTTCTATACTTATTTTATACTTATTTTAATACCCTATTTTATAGGTTATGTTTCACTTCTAAGAACAGTTCTCGATACCATTTTTTTTGAAAAATCACTCGAATAGACAACATTAATCGTTATTACGAGGAGTTAAACTACGTGGTCATCTTTTGCTTTGTAGTTCTGGACATGAGATTGCTTCGTTACTCTCGCAATGACACTTCGACAAGCTCAGCACAGGCTAACTTCTCACTTTAAACTTTAAAACTCATACTTTTTCAAATACCATTGCACCGTTTTCTCAATTCCAGAATCAAAATTCTCAGCAGCCTTCCACCCTAATTTCGTTTCTATTTTAGTAGCATCAATTGCATATCTAAAATCGTGTCCTGCTCTATCTTCGACATAGGAAATTTGAGCTTTATAGCTTTTTCCATTTTTAGGGACTTTTTGATCTAATAGTTCACAAATTTTCGCAACAATATAATTGTTATTCTGCTCGTTTTTACCACCAATATTATACACTTCTCCACTTTTTCCTTTGTGATAAGCAATATCTATTCCTTTACAATGATCCAATACATACAACCAATCTCTAATATTTTTTCCATCTCCATATACCGGAATATTTTCACCTGATAATGCTTTTCTAATTACTGTTGGAATTAACTTTTCGTCATGCTGTTTTGGTCCATAGTTATTTGAACTATTGGTTATTACCGTTTCCATGCCATACGTATGATGGTAACTACGCACCAGCATATCGCTACTTGCTTTTGAGGCGCTATAAGGAGAATTTGGTGCATAAGGGGTTTCCTCGGTAAATAAACCTGTTGCTCCTAAAGTTCCATAAACTTCATCGGTTGAAACATGTAAAAACTTATTATTTTCAAACCCTTTTTTATATTCAAATGGCTTTTCCATCCAGTATTTATAAGCAACATCTAACAAGGTAAAGGTGCCTTTAATATTCGTTTCAATAAAAATATCAGGGTGAGAAATAGAATTATCTACATGAGATTCTGCAGCTAAATGTATAACTCCATGAATGTAGTAATGCTGAAAAACACGTTCAATTAATTCTCTATCGCAAATATCACCATGTACAAATGTGTAATTTCGTTCGTTTTCAACCGATTTTAAATTTTCTGAATTTCCAGCATACGTTAGTAAATCTAAATTTACAATGTTATAATCTGGATATTTAAAAACCAAATGTTTAATTAAATTTGAACCTATAAATCCTGCTCCACCTGTTACTAATATTGATTTCATGTATTTAAATTTTAGTCCATTTAACAAAAGGTTAAAGATAAAGTTTTAAAAAGGAAAGGCAAAAATTTTATGTTCCTTTTCTGCTGAAAATATCCAACCCTAAATTATCAATAGAAATTAACATGTTGGCTTCCTTATAATTTTACCCAAAAAAACTTATTTCAATTTGGAAATACACTCTTCTAATGAATTTTTCCAATGTGGAATCTCTAAATTAAACGCTTTTTGAATTTTATTCGTATTTAATAAACTAAAATTTGGTCGTTTAGCGCTCGATTTAAATTCAATTGATGAAACTGGTTTTACTTTGCAGTTGTTTTTTGAAATTTTAACAATTTCAGTTGCAAACTGAAACCAACTACACTTTCCTTTATTTGAATAATGATAGATTTGTACACCATCACTTTTTAGCAAAGGAATTATTTGCATTATTGTTTTGGCTAAATCTGCTGTGTATGTTGGAGATCCAATTTGATCTGACACTACTGAAATTTGCTCTTTTTCTTTTGTTAACCGTAACATTGTTTTCACAAAATTAACACCAAACTCTGAATACAGCCAAGACGTTCTAATAATCATAGAGTTATTGGGATTGATTGCCAATAATGCATTTTCTCCTTTTAATTTTGAACTCCCATACACATTTTGAGGAGTTGTTTTAGCATTTTCGACATAGGGTGTTTCAGAAATTCCATCAAACACATAATCGGTTGAAATATGTATTAATTTTAGTTGGTTTTTTTTAGTAAGTTTTGCTAAATTTTCAACTGCAATATGATTAATTTCATTGGCTAAAATAGGTTCGTCTTCTGCTTTATCAACATTTGTATAAGCGGCACAATTTATAATTGTTGTAATCTTATTTTTTTTTATAAATGCTTCTAATGCTTCAACATCAGCTATATTTAATTGGTTTTTAGAAGTAAAGAAGCACTCAAATTCAGAAAAGTGTTTTTCTAAACTTTTCAACGTTAACCCTAATTGCCCGTTTGCTCCTGTAACTAAAATTGTACTCATTTATAATTTTAATTTATTCAAATAAATCAGCATTTTTAAATAATGGTTGTTTTTTATCTTTTTCTGAAATGATAAGATCTTTTTCGGCTAATTTCCAATCTATTTTCAAAGAAGCATCATTGTACATAATTCCTCTTTCAGTCTCTTTATGATAATAATTATCTACTTTGTAACTAAAAACTACTTCATCACTTAACACAACATATCCATGTGCAAATCCTCTAGGAATAAAGAGCTGTAATTTATTTTCTTCACTCAACTCAACGGCTTCATAGTGTCCAAAAGTAGGAGAATTTTTTCTAATATCAACAGCAATATCTAATACACGCCCTTTTACAACACGCACTAATTTAGATTGTGCATAAGGTGGTAATTGATAATGCAAACCTCTTAAAACTCCTTTGGTTGATTTTGCCTCATTGTCTTGACAAAAATTAATGGGTTTTCCTATAAATTGTTCAAATAATTCTTTTTTAAACGATTCATAAAAATAACCTCTTTCATCTTTATAAATTACTGGTTTACACAAAACCACATCGGGTATTTTAGTTCTAATAAATTTCATTAATTAAGTTTAAAGGATAAAGTATAAAGTATAAAGTATAAAGTGTAAAAAGTCCATTTTATCATCTTTTGAAGGTTTTTGAGTGTATTGAATCTAAAATATTCATTAATTCTTTAGATTCTTCTTTTAAAATACCCCAATTATTAGTTTTATCCAATATTTCAATTCTAATTCTAATCCCATAATTTGTTTCCCTAATTTCTTTTAAAGCAATTCCAACTTTATTCGAAAAATCAGCTTTTGATACTGCCCCTTGAGCTTCTTCATAATTTGTACCAACTGATGTTGCCAATTTTAATAGTTGTTACGCTATTACATTATACTCCTTTGAAGTAGGTAAATTTCTAACTTCTTTAATAATTTCAGCAGAAAACTTAAATAATCGCAATTGTAAATCATTCTTCATAAATTCCTTACCCTATTTTCCTTTCTCTTTTACACTTTCACTTCACCAATTTCAACAAATACTGTCCGTACTCATTATTATTGTATTCTTTAGCTATTGCAACTAATTGTTCTTCTGAAATATAACCTTTTTCAAAAGCTATTTCTTCAATACAAGCTACTTTTAACCCTTGTCTTTTTTCAATAGTTTGAATAAAATTTGAAGCTTCTAATAACGAATCTTGCGTACCCGTATCTAGCCAAGCATAACCACGCCCCATTAATTTCATTTTCAACTTATCTTGTGCTAAATAGGTTTGATTTACTGTGGTAATTTCCAATTCTCCACGTGTACTAGGTTGAATATTTTTGGCTATATTAATAACTGTATTAGGGTAAAAATACAATCCTACAACAGCATAATTACTTTTAGGTTTTTTAGGCTTTTCTTCAATACTACTCACATTATTATTTAAATCAAATTCAGCTACACCATAGCGTTGTGGATCTTGTACATAATACCCGAAAATTGTTGCTTTTTGATCATTTGAAACTGTTTTAGTAGCATTACTTAGCAATTTTTCTATACCAGCCCCATAAAAAATATTATCTCCTAAAATTAAACAAACATCATCATTACCAATAAATTCTTCCCCTAAAATAAATGCTTGTGCTAAACCATCGGGTGAAGGTTGTTCTTTGTATGAAAATTGCATTCCCAACTTTAAGCCATCACCTAATAATTTTTTAAAATTAGGTAAATCTTGAGGTGTAGAAATAATTAAAACTTCTTTGATTCCTGCTAACATTAAAATAGAAAGTGGATAATAAATCATCGGTTTGTCATAAACCGCTAATAATTGTTTTGAGGTTCCTTTTGTAATTGGATACAAACGTGTTCCAGAGCCACCTGCTAAAATAATTCCTTTCATGCTTTTTAATATTTATTGCTATATGCGAAAATAACTATTTAATATTGAATTTAATTGTAAACAATAACAAAAACATTTAAGCTACTAGCTTTTTATTCACCAATGTAAAATTACTTTTTTATAGTTTTTGTAAGAATATATTAATATTTTAGACAAAACAATACAATTTGACAACTTACTATTATGAACTACAAACATTTAATAACCTTTATTTTCATCTTTATTTCATCTATTGCTTCTTCTCAATTTCAAAATTCTAAAAACCTTCCTTTTACTTGGAAAACTGATACAATTCAACATGCTGTTCCTCTTTCTGAAATTCAAATTGTGTTACCAAAAGGCTCTTTTCCTACGTTAGACAATCCAATATTTGTAGGTAAAGATGAAGGATTGCACATGTTTTTTCCTATGGAACCTGTTATTGCAATTGAAATAAATGGTAAGGCTAAAGCATATTCATTAAACATTTTAACGATGCATGAAATAGCAAATGATGTTCTTGGAGGAGTTCCTATTTTAGTGACTTATTGCCCTTTGTGTAATTCCGGGCTAGTTTTTAATCGAAAATTAACTTATAAAGGAGAAATACATACTTTAGAGTTTGAAGCTTCTGGGATGTTACGTAAAAGTAATATGATAATGTTAGATAGAAAAACGGAAACCCTTTGGCAGCAACTTATGGGAAATGCTATTGTTGGAACTTTTAATAATGCGCAACTTGCTATTTTACCTTCTTTACTTATTTCAGTGGAAGATTTTTTTGAACGTTACCCTGAGGGAAAAATTCTTTCTAGAAAAACCGGTTTTACTGAAAGTGAGAAAAGATACGGACACAATCCTTACACAAAATACGACTCAAAAACGGCCCCTCTTAAACGCTTTTTTGATAATGATAAAGTAGACAAGCGTTTACCTGTAATGGAACGAATTGTTGATATTGAAAATAACGGTGACTACAAAATTTATAGTTTTACTAGCGTTGCAAAAAAAAGGGTGATTAACGATACTTTTAAATCTAGCAAAGTCGTTTTATTTTATAAATCTGGCGCAGTATCTATCTTAGATACCAGTGATATTACAACCTCTAAAAATGTAGGCACTGTTACTGTATTTAATGCTATTTTAAATAAGCAACATTTAATTTTCTCAAAAAAAGAAGGAGTTTTTATAGACAACGAAACAAAGTCTAAGTGGGATATTACTGGTTTTTGCTACGAAGGAAAACTCAAAGGAACACAACTACAAATAATACCTCACAGTAATCATTTTGCTTTTGCGTGGTTAGCTTTTAATCCTAACAGTGAAATTTACAAGGAATAAAATTTCAACTGTCAGGTTTTCCTGTTTAATAAGTCTGTTAAGAAAAGAATTTTAAATTAGTTTTTCAAAACACAATCTTGTTTAATCATGAAAGCATTGGTAATTTCTGGAGGTGGTAGTAAAGGTGCTTTTGCAGGTGGTGTTGCTGAATATTTGATAAAAACACAAGGTAAAAAGTACGACATATTTGTTGGAACTTCTGTAGGTAGTTTATTGGTAAGTCATTTGGCTTTAAATAAAATAAATGAATTAAAAACCATATTTTCAACCATTACAAATCAAGATGTATTTAATATTTATCCTTTCAAAGTAAAAGAGGTAAATGGCGAGTTTAACCTTAAAATTAACCATGTAAATACCGTAAGAGCTTTTATAAAAGGTTGTGGAACTTTTGGTGAAAGTAACAACTTAAGAAAATTGATTAGTCGTGTATTTACACCTCAGGATTTTGAGATTTTAAAGCGTACTTCTAACGTAACTTTTACTGTTTCAAACTTAACACTTCAAAAAGTAGAATACAAAGAAGCACATGAATGTACGTATGAAGATTTTTGTGATTGGATGTGGGCTTCAGCCAATTTTGTGCCTTTTATGAGTATACTACATAAAAACAATTGCCAATATGCCGATGGCAGTTTTGGAAGTCATATTTCTGTATTGTATGCCATTGGAAAAGGTGCTACCGAAATAGATGTAATTATTTTAGATGAAGATGAGAAGTCAACCAATACTCAAATAGCTACAAATCCTTTTCAGTCTTTAATGGCTGTTTTTAAATTTATGTCCAATCAAAGTGCTTTAAAAGATATTTTAATTGGGAAACTAAAAGGGAAGCAATCTAAAATAGATGTGAAGCTTTGGCGACCTCAAGAAAAATTGACAGATAATCCTTTATTTTTCAATCCAGTTCAAATGAAATCTTGGTGGGAGAAAGGGTATCAATATGCGAAAAATAACAAACCATTATGTCATTGTTTTTTACCTAATGGAGAAATAAAAGAAATGTAGCCCTTCATAAATATGAGCAATAGATATAACAAACACCTTTGTGTTCCAGAAAATGAATATCCCAAAATTGTAGTAATAGGTGCTGGTTTTGCAGGTATCAACTTTATAAAAAAATTAAAAGATAAACCTGTTCAGATTATTTTAATAGATCAACATAATTTTCATCAATTTCAACCTTTATTATACCAAGTAGCAATTAGTGGTTTGGAGCCCGATTCTGTAGTTTCACCTATTCGAAAATTGTTTAAATCGTGTATTAACATGATTTATAGAATGGCGAAAGTTGAATATATTGATACAAAAAACAACTGTGTTCAAACAGATATTGGTTATATTAAGTACGATTATTTAGTAATAGCTACAGGAAGTTCTACTAATTATTACGGTTCAAAAAATATAGAAAAATATAGTATTGGATTAAAAAGTATTCATGATGCCATTAATATTAGAAGTTGGATGCTTCAGAATCTAGAAAAAGCTGTTGAAGGTTGTAATTTTGAGGAAAAAGAGTCTCTTACAAAATTTGTAATTGTAGGCGGAGGTCCAGCTGGAGTTGAAATGGCAGGAGCATTGGCTGAATTTAAAAAATATTTATTAGGAAATGATTATCCTGAAATTGAAGGAAAATCAATGAAAATATTTTTAATTCAATCTGCTGATAGAATTTTACCCGCCATGTCTAAAAGAGCCTCTAACCATGCTTTAAAAGTACTAAAGAAATTAAAGGTTGAAGTTTTATTAAATAGTAAAGTAAAAGACTATGATGGAAACACCATTTTAATAAGTACAGAGAGTGGAGAACAATCTATTATCGCTAAAAATTTAATATGGGCTGCGGGTGTAAAAGGAAATACCATTGAAGGGATTGATAAAAATGCATTAGTTCAAGGTCATAGAATTAAAGTTAATACATATAACCAGATTGAAAAGTTAGAAAATGTTTTTGCTATTGGAGATATTGCCACAATGATAACTCCTAAAAACCCAAAAGGACATCCAATGGTAGCACAAGCGGCTATACAACAAGGAAAAACACTCGCGTATAATTTACTGTCAAAAATTGAAAATGGCAATTTCAAAGAACCTTTTAAGTATATAGATAAAGGCTCCATGGCAACTATCGGTAAAAAAGACGCCGTAGCAGATTTAAAAACAGTTTATTTAAATGGTAGAATTGGTTGGCTTCTATGGTCTTTTATTCATTTAATATCCATTACCGGATTTAAAAATAAATTTAAAGTTGGTTTAAATTGGATGTTTAAGTATCTTTCGTATGAAAAAGCAAACCAATTAATAATTAGAAAATATACAAGAAATCTTTAATTAAAAATTAGCTTCTTACGTAACATTTCTTCCCGTAAATAATAGCATATAATATCATGAATGAGTTAAACATACTGTCTTCATCTTTCGAAAAGATTAAAAATTATTTAGAAAGTAATAATGATACAAACCAACCAATTGTTCCTTTTAAAACTCCTTCAGAATTAAAAGAAGTTATAGATTTTAATATTGATAAAAATGGCGTTTCTGAACAAGAATTTTTAGAACTTGTAGATAAATATCTTGAATATTCAGTAAAAACAGGGAATAAACAATTTTTAAATCAATTGTATTCTGGTTTTAATTTTCCTGCATTTATTGGTGAGCTATTTACCGTTTTGGCAAATACTTCCATGTACACATACGAAGTAGCACCCGTAGCAACAACTATTGAAACAGAAATGATTCGTTTAATGAATAGTTATGCTGGTTATACTAATGGCGATGGTATTTTTGTAAGTGGAGGTAGTAATGCTAATTTGGTGGCGATGTTTTCTGCCCGCAACAAATTTTTACCTGAAAGTAGATTTGAAGGTTATGACAGAAATTATAAACTAACAGCTTTTGTAAATGAACAAGCACATTATTCTTTTGAAACTGCTGCAAATGTTTTGGGAATAGGTTCAAAAAACGTGATTAAAATAAAATCCGATACAAACGGAGTGCTAATTCCTTCTGAATTAGAAAATGAAATACTAAAATCTCTTCAAAGAAATGAAAAACCATTTTTTGTAGCTGCAACTTGTGCAACTACGTTATTGGGTGCTTACGACCCAATGGATGAAATGGCTAAGATTTGCAAAAAGTATCATCTTTGGTTGCATGCCGATGGTTCTTTTGGCGGTTCTCTACTATTAAGCGACCAACACAAGCATTTGATGAAAGGCATTGAAAAAACCGATTCGTTTACTTGGAATCCTCATAAATTAATGAATATCCCTCTAATTTGTTCAGCACTTTTGGTAAAAAAAAGAGGTACACTTCAGCATAATATAACGGATATTAATGCTGATTATATTTTTCATGATATTGATCAAATTGAAGATTTAGGAAAAAAATCCATTCAATGTGGACGTAGGGTTGATGCCGTAAAATTATGGTTCGCTTGGAAATATTTTGGTTTAGAAGGCTATCAAAAAAGAATTGACAATTTAATCTCTGTGGCAACTTATGCTGAAGGAATTGTAGAAAATAACACGGCATTAGAACTGCTTGCAGACCGACAATCTTTTGCTGTTTGCTTTCGATATATTCCCAATTACAAAACCGATTTAAATACCTTTAATTTAGAATTAAGAGAAGCCTTAAGAAAAAAAGGAAGCTCAATAGTGAATTATGGTTATATTGGTAAAACGCTCTCCATTCGATTGATTACTGCCAATGGAGAATTAAAACATTCAGACATTGATTTATTCTTTGACAATTTAATGGTAACAGCAAAAGAACTTGAAATTCAACATACACAACCTCGTCACCCATAAATGAAGGTTTGAAAAAGCTTTTGCCTTTATTTTTCTGAATTACACCTTATTTTAAGGTATGCTATTTTTAGCATAACCAAGCTTAATGAACTTCGAAAATGTATAATTTATTCCGTTTATTTAAAATATTTTAATTAGTGTAATTAACGCGAAAACACCCGTTAAAATACTGAGTATTAAATTTAAATTTTTGGCTAAACCTTTAGATTTAAGCTGAATTACTTTCGCGAAATTTGCATACATATAAAGTAACGTAAAAGTACCAATAGCAGAACCAATTACAAAAATTGTTATGTTTTGCTGCGAAAACTGAAGCCAGCCAGCAACATCTAAAGCGGTAGTTACACCACAATAAAATGGAATAGCAAACATATTTAAAGCGGATAGTAATAAACCAACCATAAAACTATTCTCTGCTTTTTCTTTTACAGATTCTGAAGGCTCTTTATCTTTTTTGTATTGACGGTAAAAATAAAAAGAGAGGAACACAAAAATTACAATCGCTATTTGTTGTAATGATTGTACAAAACCAGGGTTTCCTCTTAAAAATTTGGTAAATAGAATTGCAACATACGCTTGAAGTAATACAACTATTGAAACTCCAATAGCAAATTTAACTGCAGCTGTTTTGCTTTTGTTCAAGCTAATTTTAGCAGCGGTCATATTTAACATACTTGGGGTTAACGTTCCTAAAAATGAAGTGATAAACCCTAGGATAAAATGTATTCCTAATCCCATAATTATTTTAGTATAAAAAGAATAAAAACTAAGTCGATTTAATTTTATGGAAATTACAATAAGATTTTAAAACAAATTTGAATAATTCAAAAAAAATCAATAACATCGCAACATGTTTTTTAAGTTAAAATCAATTACCTTTAAAATTATAGTATATTTAAACTTATTTAAAAAGCAAAAATAATATTTATGCATACACCAAAAATCTTATTAGAAAGCTGGGTTTCTCAATTTAGCGACTCGCTTTTTTCTTGGGCATTTTACAAAACTTCCTCTAAAGAAGTAGCTGAAGATTTAGTGCAAGACACATTTCTTTCAGCGTACCATAAGATTGCATCATTTAAAGGTAAAAGTCAACCAAAAACGTGGCTATTTTCTATTTTAAATAATAAAATTATAGATTATTACAAAAAGAAATCAAAAATATTTACAATTTCTTCTGATGACTATTCTCAAGAAATGAAAACTACAGATGGTTTTTTTGACGAACATGAAAAATGGAAAAATGAATCTGAAATTAATGAACAACATTGGCTAGATAACCCAGAGTTTAATACCATTCTTTTAAGTTGCATTAAAAATTTACCAGAAAATTGGCAATTTATTATACAATCAAAATACATTTTAGACAAGAAAAGTGCAGACATCTGTCAGGAATTAAACATCACAAAGTCTAATTATTGGCAAATAAGCCACAGAGCTAAATTGCTGTTAAAAAAATGTATAGAACTAAATTGGGTAGCGTAATGAAAAAAATAATGAACATCTTAATGCTTTCTTGTAAAAAAGCTACCGAACTCATTGAAAAAAGATTAGTTACTAAATTATCTGCTATAGAAAAAATTCAATTAAAAATGCACACTTCCGTTTGTAGCCAATGTTCTACATACGAACATCAAAGTGATATTATTGAAAAAAGCATTGCCAAAATTCATCAACCAACTAAAAAAACACTAAAACTTTCTACTGAAAGAAAAGAACAAATTCTGAAACAGTTTGAAAAATAACGTACCAATATTTTTTTATTAATAGCGCCGCATTAAAGCTTTTAAAAACCAAACTCAAATTTACTTTCAACCATCGGTTAACAATTGTATATTAATTATGAAAAAATTATTTTCTATACTAACTTTATTTCTTACCGTGTCTTTTGTCAATGCGCAACAAGCAACAGTAAAAAACGTAAACCCAACAGAATTTAAAAATTTAATAGGAACAAATAATGGCATTTTATTAGATGTACGTACATCTTATGAATTTGAAGATGAACATATTAATGGTGCTAAACAATTAAATTATTACTCATTTAGCTTCACCAAAAATCTACTTTTATTACCAAAAGATAAACCAATTTATGTGTATTGCCGTTCGGGTTACAGAAGTAACAAAGCCTCCAAAATATTGATAAAAAACGGTTATAAAAATGTGTATAACCTAAAAAATGGAATTAAAGATTGGGAATCAGAAAAATACCCCACAGTTTCAAATTAAACAACTAAATAACACTTCTAAAAAAATAGTAAACGGATAACATCAATGAAATCAACACAACTCAAATCCGTTACACTATTCATAATTTTTTTTCTATTTTCAATACTATTTTATGCTCAAGAAATTGTTAAAACCTTTCATCAAGGGACCATAAGTACTGAAAATATAGTGTATTTAAAATCGGAGTTTGGAAACTTTAAAAATATCCCTAAAGAATTTGAAGAACAAGTGTTGATTGCATTATCTTATTTTCCCGAACTCAAAAACATTCACATAAAATTTAGGTTAAAGAATAGATTAACACCCTTAGCTACCAAACCCAATTTAATAAGCGTTTTTAAAAATGCGAAAAAGAGAATCTATATTATAACCGTAAGTACTAAAAGCACTTCTTATCTTGATACTATTATTTTTAAAAATCTAAATTACAATGCACAAATTGGTGTTTTGGGACATGAATTAAGTCACGTCTCCAGTTATTTGAATAACGATTTTAGCAAAATGTGGAACATCTTTTGGATTGAAATCTTTTCCAAAAAAAAAGTGAACGACTTTGAATACAACACCGATTTAAATTGTATCAATCACGGTTTAGGATATCAACTTTTAGATTGGAGTATCAATGTTCGTAAAAATCTGGGTAGGGTAAATTGGCTTGGAGCAGTCAATTTAACCGCTGATACAAAAAGCGAAAGATACATGAATCCATCAACAATTATTAAAATTTTAAACAATCATCCACTTTACCAAGAGGATTAAAAATCAACTTCAAACTAATAATTTGACTTATTTATAATATAACTTATATAAATTACACTTTATTTTACTCAACTTAACACACTGTAAAAGAAGTAAATATCCTATTTATTAATAAAAATATTTATTTTTTGTCAGGAACTAGAAATATCTCAGTCTATTTATTCAGTTAGCCAAAAAATAAACAAACTATAAAAATGATAACAAAAAAGAAACTTTTAAAAATAGCTCTTTTAATAATAAGTGGTGGAATTTTAATAGCCGGGGGAGTTGGATTTTATATGTTCAATAAACCGGCAAGAGATATTCAAAATACCAAAACAGATTACAGCTATGAAGCAAGTCAAATTGTAAATGAATATTTAACCGACTCTCAAAAAGCAAATAACAAATATTTAGATGAAGCAGGCAATTCTAAAGTACTTGAAATATCAGGAACTGTTGCTAAAATTTCTGAAGATTTCAACAATCAAAAAGTACTTCTTCTAAAATCAGCTAATGATAAAGCTGGTGTTAGTTGCACTTTTACTTCCGAAACTAATTCTAGTACTTCAACTATTAAAATTGGAGACCAAATTACCGTTAAAGGAGTAATTCGTTCAGGTGCATCTTACGATGAAGATTTAGAAATGTATGAAAACGTCATCATAGAAAAAAGTGACATCGTGTCAAATAAATAAGTAAATAATAATAAATCAAGTAAATAATTAAAATTAAAAACATGAAAAAAACAACAATCCTTTCAATAGTAGCAGTAGCTGTAATTTCACTAACTTCATTTACTGCTTCGGCACAAAAGCTAGTTAGTTCAAAAACACATTTTAAATTCTTTTCTTCAACTCCTGCTGAAGATATTGAAGCAAATAATTACAAAGCAGTTGGTACAATTGATACCAGTACAGGTGCTATTGTTTTCTCTGTACCCATGCAAAGTTTTGAATTTGAAAAAGCATTGATGCAAGAACATTTTAACAGTAAAAAGTTTTTAAATACAAAAGCAAATCCAAAAGCAAAATTAATTGGTAAAATTGCAGATCTTTCTCAAGTTGATTTTGGAAAAGAGGGTTCTTATACCGTTGCTATTTCTGGTAATTTAACCATTAATGGAGTTACAAATATCGTGGATGAAAAAGCAACAATAGTTGTTCAAGATGGAAAAATTGCATTCAATTCAACATTGAATGTTACGTTAGCCGCTTATGAAGTAGCCTTCAAAAAAGGAAAACCCTCAACAAATATTGCTAAAACAGTGGAAGTTACCGTTGAAGCAACGTATTAATTTTCACACCTCATAAATTCGTAAGGTAAAATTAGTTTGTATTCAGTTTTAACTATTTAATTTCTAATTTTACCCTACGTACTATTTATAATTAAAACAATGAATAATTATACAAATCACATAAAACGCCCAAATTTTGATACTGCTTTTGCATAATGAATTTGGAAAAAAATAAATTTTGTTTTAGATGTTAAAAGACCAATAAAGATATTTTTCTTATTGGTCTTTTTGTGTACATTCATTATTTTTGAGATAATTAATCATAAATTTTGTCAGGAAAGTTGAATATGTCAGTCTATTCTGTCAACTAAAAAAGATAATTTGCTTCACAAATTGAAAATAAAATTAAATGACTAGAATTAAAGTAATACAACATCCAGAAGCTACAGGTAGGTTAAAAGACATTTATGATGATTTAGTAAAAAAAAGAGGCCAACTCGCTGAAGTTCATAAAATTCAAAGTTTACGTCCTGAAAGCATTGTAAAACACATGGATCTATACATGGAGATTATGTTCTCCAGATCGGAGCTTTCAAGAGCCGAAAGAGAAATGATAGCCGTGATTACTTCACTTTCTAACCATTGTTTCTATTGCCAAATTCATCATTCAAATGCATTGAATAACTATTGGAAAGATGATGAAAAAATAAAAAAATTACGTAAAAATTATTTTGAA
This sequence comes from Lutibacter sp., assembly GCF_046055765.1. Classification (GTDB taxonomy): domain Bacteria; phylum Bacteroidota; class Bacteroidia; order Flavobacteriales; family Flavobacteriaceae; genus Lutibacter. The sequence continues at coordinate 19,028 of NZ_JASFZF010000008.1, forward strand.
GCAGATTTAAATGAAAGAGAAATTTCGCTATGCCTTTTTGCTGAAAATTTAACACTACACCCAAATAAATTAAAAGACCCTAAAATTATTGAAGGTCTAAAAAAAATGGGGTTCTCTGATGCCGGAATTTTAGATGCAACCTTGGTGGTCTCTTATTTTAATTTTGTAAACCGAATGGTGTTATCTCTTGGAGTTGAAATTGAACAAGATGGTGGTACCGGTTATAACTATTAAAAAATATGAAAACATATTGCAAACAAAACCTAGTAGAAATAAAAAAATTGATATTAAAATTGTCTAATGAAGAATTTGTGTATGTTTCAAAACTGTTGTCTGAAGCAACAATTGGGCAACACATTAGACATATTTTGGAGTTTTATCAAAGTATTATAAATACCAAGAATTCAAGTGTTATAAATTATGACAATAGGAAACGAAATTTGGAAATTGAAACAAACAGTAGTGTTGCAATTCAAATTATTGATGAAATTTGTGCTCAATTAACACGTAATTTTATCAATAAACAACTAATTCTAGAAGGAAATTTTTGTGCAGATGAAGGAAGAAAAATACAAATTCAAACAACTCTTAATAGAGAATTAGCCTATTGCTTGGAACATAGTATTCATCATCAGGCACTAATTAAAGTGGGGTTAATTGAACTAGAGAAAACACATTATATTGAAAGTACTTTTGGAATTGCTCCAGCAACAATACGATATAAAAAAGTATGTGTACAGTAACATTTTTTCCATTAAATGATCGGGTTGTATTAACTTCCAACAGAGATGAAAAAACAAACCGTCCAACACTTTCACCAAAAACATACCAATTTGATGAAACTAAACTTCTTTTTCCAAAAGATAAAAAAGCTGGTGGAACTTGGTTTGTAGCTAAAGAAGATGGTACTGTGATTATTCTATTAAATGGTGCTTTTGAAAATCACCGTAAAAAAATAGGGTATGCTAAAAGTAGAGGTATTGTCCTTTTGGAAGTTATTAAAGCAAAAAAACCTCTGGAATTTTATAAAAAAATGAATTTGGAAGGCATTGAACCCTTTACTTTAATTTATTTTTTTGAAGATAAATTAATTGAAATGAAATGGGATGAAGAACAAAAACATATTTACAACCATGCTGTGACCCAAAATCATATTTGGTCATCAGCAACATTATATTCAAAAGAACAAAGGGAAAGCAAAAAAAAGAGGTTTGATAATTTTATCCACGACACCTATGCTATAACTGAAAATAAAATATTAAATTTTCATCAAAAAACGCAACTTAATAATAAAGAATACGATTTCATAATAAATAGAAGAAATATCTTAAAAACAGTGAGTATAACACAAATCTCAATCCAAAATAAGTCCATAAACATGAAATATGTAGATGTTGAAAATACTGAAATATTTGAAAATATAAAATTTTGAGAAAAATTAAAAACACCCTTCATAAAATTCTTCATTGGGAATATTGGAACATAAATGTGGTCTATTTCCCCATTTATTTTTACTGGATTTTTTTGAGTATAAAAGCAAAATCATTAGGTTTTTTTAATGCTAGTAATCCTAGAATTAAAAATGGTGGATTTGCAATGGAAAGCAAAAAAGAAATCTATGATTTAATTCCAAAAAAATACATTCCAGAAACGCTCTTCTTTAAAGAAAATGAAACAGTTAAAAATATCCTAAATACAATTCATAATTCCAATATACAATTTCCATTTATTATAAAACCCGACATAGGTTTACAAGGTCTTCGAGTCGCAAAAATTGAAACCGTTGAAGAATTAAAAGTGTATTTAAAAAAAGCAACTTATAATTTTATAATTCAGGAATTTGCTCAATTCCCTTTAGAAATAGGAATATTTTATTATCGAATGCCTAATGAAACCAAGGGGAAAATTACGGGAATTGTATATAAAGATTTTTTAATTGTAGAAGGTAACGGCATACATTCTATAGAGGAACTTATTACTCAAAATCCAAGATTTGCTTTACAACTTGATGCATTGAGGCTTAAATTTGGAAACCAACTTAAAGAAATTTTACAAAAAGATGAAAAACGAAATTTAGTACCTTTTGGAAACCATGTGCGTGGCTGTAAATTTACAGATGTCAGTGATTGGATCACTGATGAATTAACAGAAACCTTCAATACTATTTGTACACAAATTCCAGATTTTTATTTTGGCAGATTGGATATTATGTATCATTCCAGAAAAGATTTAGAAAAAGGGAAAAACTTTTATATCATAGAACTTAACGGCGCTGGAAGTGAACCAACACATATGTACGACCCTAAGCATTCAATCTTTTTTGCTTGGAAAGAAATCATAAAACATTATAATATTTTATATAAAATAAGCGCTTTTAATCATCAAAAAGGATATTCTTATTTAAATATGAATAGATGCAGGCAAATGGTATTAGATAATAAAACTTTAACAAATCACTTAAAATCTATCATCTAAATGAAAAATATTGCCAAATTTTCATTTATAAAAAACACTTTTGCTTTAGGTTTTTTTATCAGCTTAATGGGAACTTTACCATTGGGTTATCTTAATGTAATTGGTTTGCAATTATTGTTAGAAAAAGGAAATTGGGCAACTACTTTCTTCATTCTTGGAATTGTGTTTATTGAATTTTTTGTATTAAAAATAGCCTCTTTAGCTGCAAAATGGCTGGTTGAACAAAAAAAATTCTTATTGTTTATTGATATTTTCACCATTATTTTCTTTTCGAGTATTGCCTTTTATTTTTATTTCAATATTGGAAATGAGAAAAATTTTAGTATCTCAAAATTGCAATTGGTTCAATTTCCATTTATTTTAGGATTGGTGCTAAATAGCTTAAATTTTATGCAATGGCCCTATTGGTCTGGCATGTATCTTTACTTATTTAGAACCGAAAAAATAAAACCTAATACTCGTCAAAATACTATTTTTATTATAGGCGCTCTTTTAGGAACATTTGTTGGGATGATGCTTTTTGCTCAAACTGGAAACTATTTTTTAATCAATAAAAAGGCATTAATAGGTAAATACTTAAATAGTATATTCACTTTATTATTTGCAGGATTAGCACTTATCCAGCTTATTAATATGTTTCGAAAAAGAAGAAAAGTTAAGTTAATTTAAAGATCTAGAAATAAAATTATGAGCACAGATAATCCTATAAAACCCTTAAAACAAGTCAAAGGGTTAAAAGTTGGTAAAATAGTAACTGATTTTTCGTCTAAAGATATTTTTGGTAAAACACACACTTTAAGTAACTTAACAAAAAATGGTTATGTTGTGTTGATTTTTATCCGAGGGCAATGGTGTCCATTTTGCAACAAACATTTAAAAACGTTACAGAAACAATTTTATAAAATTTACGAAAAAGGAGTATCCGTTGTGGTTGTTACACCCGAAAAATCGGAATTCATCAAAAAAACCATTAAAAAAACAAGTGCTGAATTTACAATTTTATATGATGAAGATTATAAAATAGCAAAGGCTTTTGATGTACTATTTCTTCCAAATAAAATGATGCGTGTTGTGTACAATACGGTTTTAGGTGCTAAGTTAAAAGAAAGCCATTCTGATGCTAGTGAACAATTACCAATTCCGGCTACTTTTATTATTTCAAAAAAAATGAAAGTGAAATGGCGTCATTTTAACCCTGATTATAAAAAACGTTCAAAAATAGAAGACATTCTCATCAATTTAAATTAAATTTAAACTATGAAAAAATTATTTTTA
>NZ_JASFZF010000009.1:0-48814 GCF_046055765.1 Lutibacter sp.
CCTGTATCTTTTGCGGTGTCTAAAACTGAAATATCTGAGACACTGGCTGCAATTGCTATATCAGCTTCGTAACGTTTTTGCATTAAAAACACAAAGTTAGACTCTGTTAAACTATACTTTCGCTGAAAATTTAATAATTTTTGTTCCTTATTTGGAAGTTTTGTTAGCTGATAATTATATGAATTTAATCTTCTTTTACTATTTCTTAAACTAACTTTTGTTGCTTCTTTTAATGATGATAAATTTTCAAGCAATACCTTTCTAGCAGTTTCAATTTCTGCATTAATTAATTTTAAAGAAGGGTGGTTTTGAGTTACTTCTTTAGCTAATTTTTCTTTATTAACTGAAAGCCTAGTTAATTCACCAACCATCGAAGAAATTGAACCGTCTTCAATATTTATAATTGCAGGAGCTGGGATTCTAGCATAGTTAGAATTTGATTTTATATATGATTCTAGGTTTTCAAAATATTCAATTCTATCATTTAATTGTCTCTGCATTTTATCCAAACCTGTTGTTTGAGAAAAAATTTCACCACCTTGAGCAGACAAATCATAAATAGAATTCTTTTCTTTAAATTTTTCAATATTATCTTCAATAAGCTTTAAGCTATCTGAAGTATTTTTAAATTGTGCATCGATAAATCTTTTAGTATTATACGCATAATTTGTTTTTTGTTCTAACTCGTAATCTGATAGTACTTCAACAGTTTTATTTAAAAAATCTACAATCCTGTTTTTATTAGTTCCTGTTAAGGACAATTCAACCAGTGACGTTCCTGAAAGCCCTTTAGCTCTTATATTTTGATATTTTTTAGTAGTTTGGTTAATTGTTTTTAGTTTTATAAAAAATGATTTTCCAACTAAAAGTTTTGAGTTTTTATGAACAACAATTTCTGCTTTTAAAAAAGGTACGTTTATATATTCATCAATCAAATATACTTGAGAAAAACTGTTCTTTTCAACTTCTAATTTCTTAGTAGAATTATCTTTATAATTAATCAAATTATAGTTAGAACCTTCTTCAAAATTAACAGATAATTCAAAACTATTAGTATCTATAAAATTAATTTTAATAAGCGTGTTTAATAATTGATATTGGTTTGGTTGAAGGTTAATTTCAAAATCTACTTTTCCATAAACATCTTCTTTCCTAAATCGACCTTCTTTTAAGTATTCAATATAAAATTTTAATTCTTTTACTACTTTTTCATTATGAGTTCGAGATATTAACGATTTTCTTATAGATTCAACTTTGTCACTTACTCCTCCCCAATTAAAAGCAATATTAGTACCTGATGCAAATAGTGGATTTTGCTTTTCTTTAACTTCAATTGTGGTTTCTAATCCATAAATTTTTTCAGCTGATATATTGAAATAGTACGCAATTCCTAAAGCTATTAAAATTGCAAATAAAAACCATTTCCAATTTGCTAAAACTCTAAATATATAATCTTTAATATCTGAAATATGTTCAGCTCTATTTTCAATAAGATTAAATTTATTCTCCATTGCAAAATCTATAAATTTTTAACCAATAATACCGAACTCACCAAAAAGGATAAAACAGTTACAACTGTAGAAAAGGATTGTAAACCTGTTGTTCCTGTCCCCCAAGCTTTTTGCTTTAATGGTGCTACATAAATTACATCGTTAGGTTGTACATAAAAATTTTCTGATTCAAATATGTCAATTTTTGTGAGATCTAATTTATATTTTTTTACACCATCTAATGTTTTCCTAATAAGTGTAACATTCTCCCTATTCCCTAGTTCTGAAATTTCGCCGGCGTTAGCAATAGCATCAATAATAGTAACTTGGTTTTGAGTTAAATTAATGGTGCCTGGAGAACCTACTTCACCTGCAACCACAAATCTAATTCCTGCTAATTTTACAGTTACAAAAACTAGCTCTGGTTTTTTTAAAAACTTACTTAATTCTCCTTCAATTTTTAATCTTACTTCATTTTCTGTATAACCTAAAATATTTAAATTTCCAATATATGGCATTCTTATATTTCCATGTCTATCAACTGTATATCCTGTAAAATATAAAGATTCACCTTTATTAGTATTTGTTTGGCTACTATTTTCACTTTTAAATAAGGATACAATTTCAGGATTATCTGCTTTAATATCAATATATAAAATATCATTCACTTGTAAACGATAAGGTTCGTTATTTAGCTTATAAAGTTCCGATTTACTTATTGGCTCTCCCTGAAAATAAGTCATTTGTTTGGTTGATACACAAGAAGGTAAACAACTTAAAATCAATACATATAAAAAAAGTTTCTTCATATAAATTTAGTGTAGTAAGCAAATATAATTTTAAATAGCAGATTAAAATAATATTTCTACTATTTTCGTGTTAAATTTCATTTAAAATGTGGTTCAAAGTTAAGTCATTTATTTTATTTTTATTTAAATCAACCAATCAACACGGTGTACATTCTCCATTTGTCTATAATTTAATTACCAATTGTTTTTATTCCAAAACAAATAGCACTAAAATTATTTTGGTGAAAAACATGAAACAATGGCTAAAATCAAATAATAAAATTATCACAGTTACTGATTTTGGTAGCGGTTCTAAAATATTTAAAAATAACGAAAGAAAAGTATCAGAAATTGCTAAAGTTGCAGGTATTAATTTAAAAAAGTCTCTTCTTTTAATTCGGATTATCGATTATTTCCAACCACAAAACGTTCTTGAAATTGGTACTTCGGTTGGTTTAAGTTCCGCCACTATTAGTGTTGGAAATTCAACTTCTCACATTAAAACACTTGAAGGTTGCAAAAATACAGCAGCTGTAGCAAAACAATTATTTACAAATTTTAATTTAGAAAACATTAAAATTACTGTTGGAAACTTCAATAAAACACTACCATTAATAATAAAAAATAAAAAATTTGATTTAATTTATTTCGATGGAAATCATCAAAAAGAAGCAACATTATATTATTTTAATTTGTGTGTAGAAACAGTACATAATAATTCTGTATTTATTTTTGATGACATTCATTGGTCTTCTGAAATGCAAGAAGCTTGGCTAATTATAAAAAATCACCCAAAAGTTACAATAAGTATTAATACTTATTTTTGGGGAATCATTTTCTTCAGAAAAGAGCAAGAAAAAGAACATTTTACAATTAGAGTTTAACTAACAATAAATTATTAAATTCACGTTATGAAAATTTATACTAAAACTGGTGACAAGGGAAAAACTTCGCTTTTTGGTGGAACACGTGTTCCAAAATATAATTTACGCATTGAAGCGTATGGAACGGTTGATGAATTAAACTCTTATATTGGTTTAATTCGTGATCAAAAAATTGAGGAGCATACATCAAATATCTTACTTAAAATTCAACATGAATTATTCACTTTAGGATCTATGTTAGCAACTCCTCCAGAAAAAAAAGTATTAAAAAGTGGAAAAGAACGTTTAAACATCAATAAAATTAATTCAAAATCTATTGAATTATTAGAAAATGAAATGGATTCTATGAATAAATCATTACCAACTATGACACATTTTATTTTACCAGGCGGACATACAACCGTGTCATATTGTCACATTGCTCGTTGTATATGTAGAAGAGCTGAACGTATAAGTACACAATTAAGTGATGAAAGTAGTATTGAACCACAAATTTTAGTGTATTTAAATAGACTTTCTGACTACCTTTTTGTACTGGCACGAAAATTGACAATTGATAATAACGCTCAAGAAATTAAATGGATTCCTGAGAAAATATTGTAAGTTCTTTTTAATTGTAAAAAAAAGTAATAAAAAACTTGACTATTTAAGTAAAAAAATTATTTTTGCAGAAATTTAATACGATAAACACATGTATTGGACATTAGAATTAGCATCGTATTTATCAGATGCACCTTGGCCAGCAACAAAAGATGAATTAGTAGACTATGCTATTAGAACTGGAGCACCTTTAGAAGTTGTTGAAAACCTTCAAGAAATTGAAGAAGAAGAAGAAAGTTTCGATAGTATTCTAGAAATTTGGCCAGATTATCCTTCCGAGGAAGATTATCTTTGGAATGAGGATGAATATTAAAAAAAATAAATAAACACTAAAAAGTCTCCGTTGAGGCTTTTTTTTTGGTTTATTAACTATATTTTAAACATATTTTAAGTCTTTTAAAATTAAAATATTTTAAATTCGCTTTTTAAATAAAATACAATTAAGATTACACAAAAATTAAGTAATCAATAAATAATTGACACATTAACTATGAGTATAATAAATTCCGTTCTTAAAGTATTTGTTGGAGATAAAAAGAAAAAAGATTTAAAACTGCTTCAACCAATTGTTGCCAATGTTATTGCTTTTGAAAAAGAAATATCTGGCTTAACAAATGATCAGTTAAGAGAAAAGACTAATTATTTTAAAAATAAAATTGTTGAAGTAACTAATGAATTTAGTTCAAAAATAAAAGAACTTGAAGAGGAAACTCATAATTCCAATGTAGATAGAAAAGAAGAAATCTATACTGAAATTGATGAATTAGAAGATAGTTCGTATGAAGCTTCAGAAAAGGTATTAACAGAAATTATGCCAGAAGCCTTTGCCGTTATCAAAGAAACTGCAAAACGATTTACTGAAAATGATTCAATTACAGTAACTGCAACACCTTTTGATAGAGAACTTTCTAGTACTAGAGATAATATTACTCTTGAAAATGAAAAGGCTACTTGGGCAAACGTATGGGATGCGCAAGGAATAAAAGTTACTTGGAATATGGTTCATTATGATGTGCAACTAATTGGAGGGTTTGTATTACACCAAGGTAAAATTGCTGAAATGATGACTGGTGAAGGTAAAACATTAGTTTCTACTCTTCCTGTTTATTTAAATGCACTTACAGGAAAAGGTGTTCATGTTGTAACGGTAAATGATTATTTGGCAAAACGTGATGCAGCTTGGATGGGGCCAATTTTTGAATTTCACGGACTTAGTGTAGACTGTGTCGATCATCACGAACCAAATTCAGATGCACGTAGAAAAGCTTATAATTCAGATATTACGTATGGTACAAATAATGAATTTGGTTTTGACTATTTACGTGATAATATGTCACACTCACCAAACGATTTAGTGCAAAGACCACATAATTACGCTATTGTGGATGAGGTGGATTCTGTATTAGTTGATGATGCACGTACACCGTTAATTATCTCTGGAGCAACTGCAAACGCTGACCGCCATGAATTTAATGAACTAAAACCAAATGTAGATGAAATTGTTTCTATACAACGCAATTATTTAACTGGTGTTTTAGCTGAAGTAAAAAAATTAATTAAAGAAGGAAATACAAAAGAAGGTGGTTTTTTACTACTTCGAGTTTATAGAGGGCTACCAAAAAGTAAAGCATTAATCAAGTTTTTAAGTCAGGAAGGTATAAGGCAACTTTTACAAAAGACGGAGAACATTTATATGCAAGATAACAATCGTGAAATGCCTAAAATTGATGAGGCATTATATTTTGTAATTGATGAAAAAAATAACTCTATTGAATTAACCGATAAAGGAATTGCCTTTTTATCTGGTGATGACGGAGATGAAAACTTCTTTATTTTACCTGATTTAAGCATTAAAATTGGGCAAATAGATAACGAAGAAAGTAGTCCTGAAGAAAAAACTGCTAAAAAAGAAGAATTATACCGTGATTATAGTATAAAAAGTGAACGAATTCATACAATGAATCAGTTATTAAAAGCATACACATTATTTGAAAAAGATATTGAGTATGTTATTATGGACGATAAAATTAAAATTGTTGATGAACAAACTGGTCGTATTATGGATGGTCGTCGTTATTCAGACGGTTTACATCAAGCAATTGAAGCAAAAGAAAATGTGAAGATTGAAGCTGCAACACAAACCTATGCAACGGTTACACTACAAAATTACTTTAGAATGTACCGTAAACTTTCAGGTATGACAGGTACAGCAATTACTGAAGCTGGTGAATTTTGGGATATTTACAAATTAGATGTTATTGAAATTCCAACAAATGTTCCATTAATACGTGATGACCGAGAAGATTTAGTTTTTAAAACAAAACGTGAAAAATATAATGCAGTTATTGACGAGATTGAAAAATTAGTAAATCAAGGTCGTCCTATTTTAGTAGGAACAACATCTGTTGAAATTTCAGAATTATTAGGAAGAATGCTTTCTATTAGAAAAATTAACCATAATGTTTTAAATGCAAAATTACATAAAAAAGAAGCTGATATTGTGGCACAAGCTGGTAATGCTGGTATAGTTACAATTGCAACAAATATGGCCGGTCGTGGTACAGATATCAAATTATCTGATGAAGTGAAAACTGCTGGAGGTTTGGCTATTATTGGTACTGAACGCCATGATTCTCGTCGTGTAGACCGTCAGTTACGTGGTCGTGCTGGTCGTCAAGGGGATCCAGGTTCATCTCAATTTTATGTTTCTTTAGAAGATAACTTAATGCGTTTATTTGGCTCAGAACGTATTGCAAAAATGATGGATAGAATGGGATTAAAAGAAGGTGAAGTAATTCAACATTCTATGATTACCAAATCTATTGAAAGAGCACAGCGTAAAGTTGAAGAAAATAACTTTGGTGTACGTAAGCGATTACTAGAATATGATGATGTAATGAACTCTCAACGTGAAGTAGTATACAAACGTCGACGCCATGCATTATATGGAGACCGTTTGCAAGTTGATATTGTAAATATGGTTTTTGATACTTGTAGCTTATTAATTAGAGAAAATAAAATTACTAGTGATTATCAAAATTTTGAATTTGAATTAATTCGGTTTTCATCAACAAACTCACCTTTTACTGAAGAAGAATTTAAAACACTTTCAGAACAAGAACTAACAGATCAACTTTTTGATATTGTTTACAAACATTATAAAGAAAAGTTAGAACGAAGTGCAAAATCAGCATTCCCTGTTATTAAAGATGTATATGAAAATCAAGGTGATAAATATGAACGAATTGTAGTTCCTTTTACTGATGGTACTAAAGAACTAAAAGTTGTTACAAACTTGAAAGAAGCTTATGAAACTGAAGGAAAAGGATTAGTTATCGATTTTGAAAAGAATATAACCTTGGCTATTATTGATGATACTTGGAAAGATCATTTACGCCAAATGGATGAGTTAAAACAATCGGTTCAAAATGCTACTTATGAGCAAAAAGATCCTCTTTTAATTTACAAGTTTGAATCATTTGAATTATTTAATAGTATGCTTGATAAAGTAAATAAAGAAGTTTTATCATTTTTATTTAAAGGTGAATTACCTTCACATGATGCTAATCAGGTTTCGCAAGCAAAAGAACGAAAACGTGATAAAGTTCAACTAAGTAAAGAAGAATATAGCAGTCAGACTGGTGATACTCAAACCAATCAAACACAACAGCCTCAAGTAGTTGAGACTATTATTCGTACTGAGCGTAAAATTGGTAGAAATGAAAAAGTAACCATCAAAAATGTAATGAGTGGTGAAAATAAGTCTTTAAAATACAAGCAAGCAATTCCTTTAATTCAAAAAGGAGATTGGGTGTTGATTGAAGAGTAAAATAAATATATTAAAATAATAAAAAAGCTCAAATTAAATTTGAGCTTTTTTTTATACTTTTTTATTCTTATCATAAGGTATATTATTAAGAATGTGTTTTATGGCATCTACTCTTGCAAATGTTTTTCTATTTGCTCTAATTATTTTCCATTTCACAACACCTTCTTTTGTTTTTGAAAACATTTTATTTTTATACGCTGTATAAGTATCCCATAATTCTTGTGCCTGTTCATCAACGGCAGTCATTTTCCATTGTTTTAAGGGATCACTTTTAATATCATCAAATCTTTTAGCTTGTTCTTTTTTAGAAATTGACATATAAATTTTCACCAAACGTATTCCTGATTCTGTAATCATACTCTCAAAATCATTTACTTGGTTCATGAAAATTTCATGTTCTTCTTGCGTACAAAAACCATTTACAGGCTCAACAACTGCTCTATTATACCAACTTCTATCAAAAAAAACTAATTCACCAGCCTTTGGAAATTGTTTTACATATCTCTGAAAATACCACTGAGACTTTTCATCTTCTGTAGGTTTTGGCAATGCAACTATGCGCAAATGTCGTGGATTCATTCTCTCAGTTGCTCGTCTAATAGCACCACCTTTACCCGCTGCATCTCTTCCTTCAAAAATAACAATTATACGTTCATTTTCATCTATGACCCAAGACTGTAATCTGATTAATTCAACTTGTAATTTTTTTAGTCTTTTCTCATATTTCACATATCTAACAGCCTTTTCTATATTATATGGCTCTTTTGATAGTAATGCAGTTAGCCCTTTATTTGTATTCAGGATTTTAACATCTTCTTGAGTTAATATATATTCTTCGTGCATACTTAATCTATTTGGTTTGATGAACGATAATACCTCATAATAATATTTGGATCTGGTAATAATGTAGTTAAAGCTTCGTCTTTACCATCATAATCAAATTGCGATAGGACATATCTAATGCATTCTAAACGCGCTATTTTTTTATCATTAGCTCTAACCGTTATCCAAGGACTATAACTTGTGTGTGTTTTACTAAACATTTGTTCTTTTAAATAGCTATATTTATCCCAAAGCTCTTGCCCTTTTTTATCTACGGGACTAAATTTCCAACGCTTTAATGGCGTTTCTAAACGAGCATTAAATCTATCTAATTGCTCATTTTTTGAAATTGAAAACCAAAATTTAATCAATATTAATCCATCTTCATACAACATATGCTCAAATTCAGGTACTTGAACCATGAATTTTTTATATTGAGTATCTGAACAAAAACCCATTACAGGTTCTACAACTGCCCTATTATACCAACTTCTATCGAAAAATACTATTTCACCTGGATTTGGTAATTTACGTATGTATCGTCTAAAATACCATTGCCCCTGTTCAACTTCAGTTGGTTTATTTAAGGCAACTACCCTCATAGAACGAGGGTTTAAATGCTCTGTAAATCGTCTTATATTCCCTCCTTTACCGGCAGCATCTCTTCCTTCAAAAATAATTGCTACTCGCTTATTATTTCCAGAAATCCAATGTTGAAGTTTTACTAATTCAATTTGTAAACGGCGTAATTCTTCTTCATAAAATAATTTTTTATTTACTTTATCAATTGAAATCTTCTTTTCTTTTATTAATTGTAAAAGCTCATTATTTGAAGTTACTTTTTCGAAGTCTTCAATTGTTAATTTTGTTGATTCTTCCATTAATAGTCATCATTTTCAACAGTTACACATCCTGTAGGGTTATTTGATATTTGCAATTTTACATCTGATGGTGAAATATAAGGAATTCCTAATCCTAATCCACGTAAAATAAATAATAATCCAATAATAACAACAAAAATTGGTATGGCTTTTTGAATTTTTGTTCTTAATGAAAAACTTACAAAGTTTCCTATGAACACTGCAGCGCTCATCATTGGTATTGTGCCTAAGCCAAATACTGCCATATATAATGATCCTTGGATTGCATTTCCTGTGGAAATTGAGCCAATTAAAGCCATATAAACTAAACCACAAGGTAAAAATCCATTAAAAAAACCTATTAAAAATAATGCTTTATTAGATTTTTTATTTAAATAAAAACCTAGTTTAATTTTAACTTGTGCTATAATTTTATAAAGTGGTTTTGAAAAATTATATTTATTAAATATTGAAATTGGAATTACAATTGTAGCAATCATTATAACACCCATTAATACAGATAAACGTTGTTGAAAACCTGCTAAATAAAGTCCTTTCCCTATAAAACCAAACAAAAGTCCAATTAAAGAATAACTTATTAATCTTCCAAAGTTGTACAAAAATGTTTGAAAAAACACCTTGCTTTTTGAGGATCTATCAACGGGTAAAACAAAGGCAATTGGTCCACACATACCTATGCAATGAAAACTTCCTGCCAATCCTAAAACAAGTGCAGTCCAAAGCATCCTAATACATTATTTTTTCTTTAAACAAAAAAGCTTTATTATTAGCCGTCCAATCTATTTTAATATTCCAAATACCATCTATCAATTTATCTTTACCAATCAAAATGTCATTATTAATTAGTTTAATTGGTAGTTGAAAGTCAAGTTTATAATTTGAAAATCGTTGGAAATAAATTGTTCCTTTTATTTCTTTATCCTTAAATTCATCAGTAAATTTAATTAACAAACCATTATTGGTATGTTCAATAATTACATTTTGCTTTAAATTAGAAGCATTATTTAACTTATCAATTTCTTGTTGATAATTTAATTCATCTAAATAATAATGTTCTGATACTAAATGATGATCATATTTATGAACAAAAGTAGCTTTATACACAAATGATAGAATAAATATCATAAATGATGCCAATGCTAAAACAATACCCATTGGCCATGTAAATTTAATTTTCTTCATTATTTAATAATTAATGGTCCTGTAAAATTCGTAGTTGTAGTCTCAATTAACTTTCCATCAGAAAAAATACCCAATTTTAATTTTTCCTTTGAAGATTTTAAATCTGATTTATTAATTTCAATAAATAATGTACTATCTTTTAAATCTTGTTTTTTAATTGATAACATGCCCCCAACCATAATAACATTTCCTTTATGAGAAATTAATTTAATAGCTACATTATTAATATCTCTTGTAGTTTTATTAATTAATGTAATTGTATACACATTTTTTACTGTAGTTGCTGTAGATTGAAAAGTTTGGCCTGGTAATCTCAAAACTGTAGCTTCAACATCTGTACGTATAAACAACATGGTAACTAAAATACCAAATAAAATTGTTAAAACTGCAGAATATGCTATTAAACGTGCATTGAATTTAAATTTTTCTTTTTTCTCAATTTCATCTTCTGAAGCGTATCTAATTAATCCTCTATCAAATCCTACTTTATCCATTATACTATCGCAAGCGTCAATACAAGCAGTACAATTTATACATTCTAACTGAGTACCATTTCTAATATCAATTCCTGTTGGGCAAACTTGTACGCATTGTTTACAATCAACACAATCTCCAATCCCTATTTCTTCCCTGTTTTCATTTTTACGAAACGATTTTCTACCACTATCACCTTCTCCTCTAACAAAATCATACGCTACATTAATTGATTTATTATCTAATAATACACCTTGTAATCTTCCATAAGGGCAAACAATAATACAAACTTGCTCTCTAAACCAAGCAAAAATAAAGTAAAAAACGACTGTAAATACTAATAAATTAATTAAAGTTCCTATGTGGTTTGACGGTCCTTCTAATATATATTTAACAACAACATCTGAGCCAATCAAATAAGAAAGAAAAACATTAGCAATTAAAAAGGATAATATAAAATATACAGTCCATTTCAAGGCTCTTTTGGTTATTTTTTCAACATCCCAAGCTTGTTTGGAAAGTTTTATTTGTTTAGATCTGTCACCATCTATTAAATATTCTATTTTCCTAAAAACCATTTCTAGAAAAATTGTTTGTGGGCACATCCATCCACAAAAAATTCTACCAAAAATTACCGTAAAAAGAATGACAAAAACGATGCTTACTAGCATAGAAATTACTAATAAATGAAAATCTTGAGGCCAAAATGGAAATCCAAAAATATTGAATTTTCTATCAATTACATCAAATAACAAAAATTGATTCCCATTAACTTTAATAAAAGGTGCAGACATTAAAAATGCAAGTAAAACCCAACTTACAATGGTTCTATAATTATAATAACGTCCTTTGGGTTTTTTTGGATGAATAAAATTCCGTTCCCCACTTTCTGTTATGGTACCAATGGAATCTCTAAATTTTTCTTTATTCGAGTTATTCTCGCTTTGCATGCTTTTAAATTATTTTTTAGTTAGTTTTTTTAAAAGGTTGTAAATTTAATATTATATGTTTTACTGAACGATACTTTTGTAACAAAAATGAAATTAATAAAGAGGTGACATACTTAAAATCAAGAAAATACCGCAAATTTTTAAATAAAAAATTTGCGGTATTTATTCTTTTTAAAATTTACCGCTAATTATTCAGGCCAAATAATATCACCTTCAGATGCTTTTGGAGCAGCAGGCTTACTTCCTTGCATAGATATTATATAACTAGCTAATTGAATTCTCTCTTCTCTAGTTATTGTACTTTCCCAAGCAATCATACCTTTGCCTGGTCTTCCACCTTTAGAAATAGTGTGAAAAATTGTTTTAACATCTCCTCCAAAAATCCAATGATTGTCAGTTAAATTTGGTCCAATTCCACCGCCTAAATCGGCAACATGGCAAGCAAAACAAGTTTTTGAAGTGAATAATGCTTTTCCTTTTTCAATATTATCCGCATCTGTAAAAGCTTTAATGTTAGCGGTACTAAATAATTCTGGATGTTCAGCTTTATACATTGCAACCTCTTTTTTAGCATCTGCCAATTCATCCTTTAATTCATCATATTGGTTATATTTACTAAATCCTAAAACCATTATATAATAAAAAACTGCGATAACTATGGTTATATAGAAACCTGCTTTCCACCAAGGTGGTAATACATTATCCAATTCTCTAATTCCATCATAGTCATGATCAAGCATTACATCTTCTTCATTTCCAAGTTCGTTAGCTTTAGTCATAGACTTCATAAACTTTTGCCAACCTGTTATATTTTCTGATTTTTTATTCATGATTCTTGTCTTTACTTTTTATATCGTCTTCAAATGGTAAATTACTTACTTCATCAATTCTTTTTTTAGAAATATTCATAACAATGATAAGCATTGTTACAAATACAATAAAAAATAACAACAGTGAAATTATTGGATAAATTTCAATTCCATCCATCCCATCAAAATTATGTCTAATAAATTTTAACATTTTTAATTATTTTAATGCAGTATTATTACTATTTGCTTTTATATCTGTCCCTAAACGCTGTAAATAAGCAATTAACGCTACAATTTCTTTATTTTGAATATTACTATTTCCATAATTTTTAACAAACTCAGGATCTTGTCTTAAACTTGTTTCAATTTTTTTAGCTTGAGTAATAATACTTTGTTTTGCATTTGCAATTTCTTTATCCGTATAAGGAACTCCTAAAGTGGCTAAGCCATTCATTTTTGCTTCAATATTAGAAGCGTTTAAATCATCTTTAATAATCCAGGTATAACGTGGCATTATAGAGCCTGGAGATGTTGATCTTGGATCCATCAAATGATTAAAATGCCAGTTATCATTATATTTACCGCCAATTCTATGTAAATCTGGACCTGTTCTTTTTGATCCCCATAAAAATGGATGATCATAAATAAATTCACCTGCTTTTGAATATTCACCATAACGTGCAACTTCTGAACGGAATGGACGAATCATTTGAGAGTGACAGTTATTACAGCCTTCTCGCATATAAATATCTCTTCCTTCTAATTCTAAAGGCGTATATGGTTTTACACTTGAAATAGTTGGTACATTTGATTTTACTAATATTAATGGTACAATTTCAACCAACCCACCAATTAATATAGCAACAGTAGTTAAAATAGAAAATAAAACAGTTCGTCTTTCTAACCAAGTATGCCAAGGTTCTCCTGCAATTCTTTTTCCACTAATTTTTTTCAATGGAGCAGCTTCAGCTAACTCATCTTCAACAGTTGAACCTGCTTTTGCTGTTTTAATAATATTATATGCTAATATTAAATATCCTGTTAAATATAAAGTACCTCCAATGGCACGCATAGCATACATTGGAATTACTTGGGTAACTGTTTCTAAAAAATTACCATAAACTAAAGTACCATCAGGATTGAATTCTTTCCACATAAATGCTTGCGTAAAACCTGCAACATATAATGGGATTGAATAAAATAAAATACCCAAGGTACCAATCCAAAAATGAATATTTGCTAATTTTTTAGAATATAATTCTGTTTTCCAAAGCTTAGCAGCTAACCAATAAATTATACCTGCAATCATAAAGCCATTCCAAGCTAAAGTTCCAATATGAACATGACCTACAATCCAATCGGTATAATGACCTATAGCATTTACATTTTTAAAAGCTAACATTGGCCCTTCAAAAGTTGCCATACCATAACCTGTAATTGCAACTACAAAGAATTTTAAAATAGGATCTTCACGAACTTTATCCCAAGCACCTCTTAAAGTTAATAATCCATTAATCATACCTCCCCAAGATGGGAATATTAACATTACTGAAAATACAGTACCTAAATTTTGAGCCCAATCAGGTAAAGCTGTATATAATAGATGGTGAGGTCCTGCCCAGATATATATAAATATTAAAGACCAAAAATGTACTATTGAAAGTCTGTAGGAGTAAACTGGTCTGTTAGCAACCTTTGGAACAAAATAATACATCAATCCTAAAATTGGTGTTGTTAAGAAAAATGCCACCGCATTATGCCCATACCACCATTGAACCATGGCATCTTGAACTCCCGCGTAAACAGAGTAGCTTTTAAAAGCTGTAACTGGTAATTCTAAGTTATTAAATATATAAAGAACCGCAATGGTAACCAACGTAGCTATGTAAAACCAAATAGCAACATAAATATGTCGTTGCCTTCTTTTTAGCATGGTACCAATAAGATTAATACCAAATATTACCCAAATAAAAACTACAGCTAAATCTATTGGCCATTCTAGTTCTGCATACTCTTTTGTTGAAGTAAAACCTAATGGTAATGTAATTGCAGCAGCAACAATTATTAATTGCCAACCCCAAAAATGGATTCTACTTAAATTATCATTAAACATTCGAGTTTTTAGCAAACGCTGAGTAGAATAATAGACGCCTGTAAAAATTCCATTTCCCACAAATGCAAAAATAACGGCATTAGTGTGTAATGGACGCAAACGACCAAAACTTAGCCATGAAATTGCATTATCAGAGCCAGCAAATTCTAGCAACCCCGGGAATACAAATAGCAATGCTACTGTAAGTCCTACTAACATACCTACAATTCCCCAAAGAATTGTGGCAGATAAAAACATTTTAACGATCTTATTATCGTAATAAAACTGTTCTTTTTCCATACTTAATTAATTGTTTATTTATTATTATTTTGGTTAATTATGTTCTTTATTTTTATCATTAACTAATTCATCATCAAACAACATACGCACTGATGGCGTATAGGTATCCTCGTATTGCCCTGATTTTATAGCTTTAATGAAGATTATAAGAAAAAAAATTGCAATAATAACGCTAACTCCTATTGTAATGTAAACAACTTCCATTTTAGTTATTAGTTTTATTTTCTTTAGTTAGTTAATTAAGCAAATATAAAATATTTAAATATTTTATATATGACAATTATCATAAAATTAAATTACAGATTTTAAATAAACTACATTATTTTACTTATAAGTACAAATATTCAATTTTTTTTTGAAATCCAATTGGTTAACATTGTAACAAATATTACAATCGAAATAGAACTCGCAGGCATTAATATTGCAGCAACAATAGGTGTTAATTGACCTGTTAATGCAAAATACAAACCTATAATATTATATGAAAATGAAAATATAAAGCTTATTTTAATTATGTTGATTGTTTTTGATGCTAATGTTAAAAACTTAGGTATTTTGTTAAAAAGATTTGCATCTAAAATACCATCACATGCGGGTGAAAACACATTAATATTTTCAGAAATTGCAATTCCAACGTTACTCTGAGCTAATGCTCCTGCATCATTTAATCCATCACCAAGCATTAATACGTGTGCACCTTTTTGCTGTAATTTTTTAATAAAATTTAATTTATCTTCTGGTTTCTGATTAAATTTAAATAGAGTTTCTTTTGGCAACATTTTACTCAAAAATTCTTTTTCTCCTTCGTTATCACCTGATAGAATAATCAATTTATATTTTTTTGAAAGTTCATTAAAAACATTTTGAGTATCTTTTCTATAATTATTTGAAAAGTTAAACTTTCCCTTTAATTCTTCATTAATACTGATATAAATAACCGTTTCATTTATATTTTTCTGAGAAACATCAACAAAACTAGCAGCACCTAATTTAACTTGATTATTTCTATATTTTGCCTGAATTCCACTTCCAAGTATTTCTTCAAAATAGTCTAGTTTTTCGGTTAAACATGGTTCTTCAATAAATTTATATAAAGCTCTACTTAATGGATGATTGGAAGCTCTAATTACTGTTTTTATAAGTTGTAATTCATCAGAAGAAAGCGGTACTCCTTCATATTTTATTTTTGAAATATCGTTAGAGGTTATTGTTCCTGTTTTATCAAAAATCAGAGTATCAACCTTAGCCATATCCTCTATGGTTTCTGTGTTTTTTAAATAAAATTTTTGATATCCAAATATACGTAACATGTTTCCAAAAGCAAATGGTGCAGATAACGCCAAGGCACAAGGACAAGCAATAATTAATACGGCTGTTACTATGTTAAATGCAATGTTAGGATTTTTAAAATACCAGTAAATACCTGCAATAAAAGCAATACTTAAAATTACAATTGTAAAATATTTACTTATAGAATCTGTAATATTTTTTATATTTTTTTCTTTAGTTTTATTAAAAACAGCATTACTCCAAAGTTGTGTTAAGTAACTTTGTTCAATGGTATTAATAACATCTATTTCAATAGCTCCAGCAGTTTGTTTACCTCCTGCAAATAGCTTATCTCCCGATTTTTTAACAACGGGCACAGATTCTCCTGTAACAAAACTATAATCAATAAGAGCTTCTCCTTTAATTAAAATACCATCTACAGGAATTAATTCTTCATTTCTAATAAGCAATCTATCCCCTTCACAAACATTTTTCACAGGTATTGCTTCTTCCTTGTTATTATTAATTTTAGTAACGGCAATTGGAAAATAAGATTTATAATCACGCTCAAAAGATAAAAAGTTGTACGTTTTTTGTTGAAAGAATTTTCCTAGCAATAAAAAGAATACTAAACCTGTTAAACTATCAAAAAAACCAGCACTAATATTTAAAAAAACTTCAGTAGAACTTCTTATAAAAAGAACTGAAATACCAAGTGCAACAGGAACATCTATATTTAATATTTTGTGACTTAAACCCTTGTATGCGGATATAAAATAATCTTTGGCTGAATAAAAAACAACAGGAATTGACATAAAAAACATAAGCCATCTGAAAATAATTTTATATTTATTTATCCAAAAACCATCTACTTGAAAATATTCAGGAAAAGACAACATCATAATATTTCCAAAAGCAAAAGCTGCAATAACTAACTGGTAAATTAAGGTTTTACTAACTTTATTCTTTTTAGCATCAGCATCACCTAAACTTATATAAGGTTCATAAGCAATAGAGGTCATTAATTCTACGATATCCTTTAAATTAGTGGCTTCAATTTTATAGGTAATACGTACCGTTTTTTCAGGAAAATTAACGAGCGAAGTAATCACTCCATTATTTAATTTACTTAAATTTTCTAAAACCCAGATGCACGAACTGCAATGAATACTAGGTACATAAAATTCAATAACTGCAATTTCACTATCATTAAATTCTAGAAGATTGCTTACAATTTCTTCATTTTCTAAATAAGCATATTTCCCTTTTATTTCTGATGGAATTGTTCCAGGGTTAGATTCTAAATCATAATAACAGCTTAATTCATTAACGTTTAATATTTCATAAACGGTTTTACAACCATTACAACAAAATTCTTTATTATTAAAAATAACTGGTTTTTTACCACAATCTGCTCCACAATGATAACAACTATTTAAACTCATTTTTTTTTAAATTGTTTACAAAACTATAGATTTATTAATTCAATAACATGACAAATATCATTTATTTTTGTACATTTACAGACATTTACTACTAAGTATTAAAATTAGAATTTATGTCGAAATGCGGACAATGTATTATTAAGAGATTTAACGCTCTAAAATCTTTGACACACGATGAGTTAGAAAAATTTTCAGACCATAAAACTTCTCTTTTCATTAAAAAAGGTGAAAATTTAATGACTGAGGGTAGTTCTATTAACGGTTTATATTGTATTAGAGATGGTAAAGGTAAACTTACAAAATTAAGCACTAATGGTAAAGAACAAATTATAAAATTTGTTAAAAGTGGGGATATTTTGGGGCAACGTTCTATATTAAGTGATGAACCTGTTGGTTTAAATGCCACAGCCTTAGAAGACATGCATGTTTGTTTTATTCCTAAACAAGATATTTTAGATACCATTAAAGAAAATGGTCAATTTTCTTTAAATATTATGAAGGTTATTTCTCATCAATTAAATGAAGCAAATACTTTAGTTTCTCAAATGGCTCAAAAACCCGTTAAAGAACGATTAGCCGAAACTTTACTTAATTTAGAAGAAATTTTTGGAGTTGATAATGAAGGCTGTATTGATGTAATTTTAACAAGAGAAGAAATTGCAAATACAATTGGCACAGCAACTGAATCTGCTATTAGGTTATTGTCTAATTTAAAAAAAGATCACATTATTGATTTAGTAAATAAAAAGATAAAAATTTCAGATAAAAATGCACTTAAAAATATGTCTGAAGGATATTAAAAGTACCGTTTTTAATAAAATAATATAAAATATAAAAAGCCTTTTAGAAAATTCTAAAAGGCTTTTTATATTTTATATTATTTTATTTTATACCATAGAAGCTGCAATACGCTTATATATACCTTTTTCAAGTTTTTCACGAATAGCAGAAAATGCTTCTAGAGTAATTTTAACATCTTCTAAAGTATGTGTTGCTGTTGGAATCAATCTTAAAAGAATCATTCCTTTAGGCACTACCGGATAAACTACAATTGAACAAAATATTCCATGATTTTCTCTCAAGTCATTTACCATAGCCATAGCCTCAGGAATATCACCTTCTAAAAAAACTGGTGTAACACACGTATTTGTTTTACCAATATTAAAACCATCGTCTTTTAGCCCATTTTGTAAAGCATCTACATTTTCCCAAAGTTTTCTTTTTAACTCAGGCATTGTTCTAAGCATATCTAAACGCTTTAATGCTCCTTTCACCATTGGCATTGGCAATGATTTGGCAAACATTTGAGAACGCATATTATACTGTAAATACTGAATAATATCTTTGTCAGCAGCAAAAAACGCTCCAATACCAGCCATAGATTTCGCAAAAGTTGCAAAATAAACATCTATGTCATCTTGTACTCCTTGTTCAAAACCAGTTCCTTTACCATCTTTTCCTAATGTTCCAAAACCGTGAGCATCATCAACTAATAATCTGAAATTAAAACGGTCTTTTAATGCTACTATTTCTTTTAATTTCCCTTGCTCACCTCTCATTCCAAAAACACCTTCTGAAATTACTAAAATTCCTCCACCATTTTCTTCCGCTATTTTAGTAGCTCTATGCAAATTTTTCTCTAGACTTTCTATATCGTTATGCTTAAACGTAAATCTTTTTCCAGGATGTAACCTAACCCCATCAATAATACAAGCATGTGCATCCATATCGTAAACAATTACGTCATGTTTAGTTACCAAAGCATCAATTGCTGATACCATTCCTTGGTAACCGAAATTCACTAAATAGGCAGCTTCTTTACTTTCAAACTCAGCAAGTTCATTTTCTAGCTGTTCATGATATTTTGTATGCCCAGACATCATTCTAGCACCCATTGGATATGCCATACCATATTCCGCAGCAGCTTCAGCATCTGCTTTTCTAACTTCTGGATGATTTGCTAATCCAAGATAATCGTTAATACTCCAAGTAATAACTTTTTTCCCATTAAACATCATTCTGTTTGAAATTTCACCTTCTAACTTTGGAAAAACATAATACCCTTCTGCCTGCTTAGCCCATTTACCTAAAGGCCCTTTATCTTTTACTATTCTTTCAAATAAATCTTTCATTCTATAATTATTTTGAGTAAAATGCGTTTTAAGAACTACATTTACTTAATACTGCAAAGTACGGTTTTTTTTTTTTGCTATTCAAATGTTAATGTTACAAAAAAGAGGTTGGAAATTAATTTCCAACCTCTTCCTATTTTTATATGTAATAAAATTACTTTATATATTCTACTTCAGCATGTGCATGTTTTTGTGTATCAAAAAAACCTTGTTCTTTCATCCAATCATCACTATATATTTTTTCCATATAACGTGAACCGTGATCTGGCAATATAAGAACTACTTTTGAATTTTCATCAAACATTCCTTTTTCTGCATATTGAATTGCCGCTTGAACTACTGCTCCACTTGTGTAACCCGTAAATAAACCTTCAGTAAGCGCTAATTCTCTAGCTCTATGGGCTGCAGCTTCATCTGTCACTTTTTCAAAAATATCAATTAAATCAAAATTGGTAGCTGTTGGAATTAAATTTTTACCTAATCCTTCAATTCTATATGGGTAAATTTCATTTTGATCAAACTCTCTTGTTTCGTGAAATTTCTTTAAAATTGAACCAAAAGCATCAACACCTAAAGTTTTTATGTTAGGATTTTGTTCCTTTAAATATTTAGAAACACCAGAAATTGTACCACCTGTTCCACTTGCAGCAATTAAATGTGTTATTTCACCATTTGTTTGCTCCCAAATTTCTGGACCGGTTGAATGATAATGAGCATCTCCATTTAATTTATTGAAATATTGATTAATATAAATAGAATTTGCTGTTTCTCTATGCAAACGCTTTGCTACTTCATAGTATGATCTTGGATCATCAGCTGCTACATGACCTGGACAAACATACACTTTTGCTCCCATAGCTTTTAGCATGTTAATTTTTCCTGCTGAAGCTTTAGAATTAACAGCTAATATACATTTGTATCCTTTTATTATGCTAACTAATGCCAAACTAAAACCAGTATTACCAGAAGTTGTTTCAATAATTGTGCTACCTTCTTTTAACAGTCCTTTTCTTTCGGCATCTTCAATAATATGTATAGCAATTCTATCTTTCATAGAGTGTCCAGGATTAAAACCTTCGTACTTTACATAAAAATTCCCAATAAGATTTTTTGTGATTTTATTTAACTTAATTAGAGGAGTGTTACCAACAAGGTCTAAAATATTTTTACTTATACCTGTATTTTGTGTCATTTTTTTAAGTTTAATTCAAAAATGAATCTTGATTAATAATCTATAAACGTGCAAATTTAATAATTTTTTTTTATAATTTATAAAGAACCTTCTAAATCTAATATAAAACTATAGTCTCTTGCTACTTCTTTTAATGCATCAAACCTACCAGATGCTCCACCATGACCGGTATCCATTTCAGTATGCATAAGTAAAATATTATTCCCAACTTTTAACTCTCTTAACTTAGCAATCCACTTTGCAGGTTCAAAGTATTGAACTTGAGAATCGTTTAGGCCTGTGGTAATTAACATATTTGGGTAATTTTGTTTAGTTACATTATCGTATGGTGAGTATGATTTCATATATTCATAATATTCCTTTTCATTAGGATTTCCCCATTCATCATATTCGCCTGTTGTAAGTGGAATACTATCATCTAGCATAGTTGTTACAACATCAACAAATGGTACGGATGCTAAAACTCCATTAAATAAATCTGGATTCATATTAATTATAGCCCCCATTAGTAAACCTCCTGCTGAACCTCCGCTAGCATATAAATGTTTTTTTGATGTATAATTTTTAGTAATTAAAAATTTTGCACAATCAACAAAATCGGTAAACGTATTTTTCTTTTTTAATAATTTTCCATCCTCATACCATTTTCTACCTAAATATTCACTTCCTCTAACATGTGCAATTGCAAAAATAAATCCTCTATCTAATAAACTTAAACGTGTTGAACTAAAACCTGCATCAATTGTGTATCCATATGAACCATAGCCATATAAAAGTAAAGAAGTTTCTTTAGTTAAAGAGGTATTTTTATGATAAACTAATGATATTGGTATTTTTGTTCCATCAATGGCATTCGCCCATAAACGTTCACTTTTATAATTATTTTTATTAAATTTTCCTCCTAAAACTTGCTGTTCCTTTTTTATTTCTTTTCTTTTAGTATCTACATTAAAATCTATTACAGAACTTGGTGTAGTCATTGAATTATATCCATAACGAATACAACTTGTATCAAATTCTGGATTAAAATAAACACCTGCAGAGTATGCTTCTTCTTTAAATGGAAGATAATAATCTTCAGAATTATCCCAACGCATTATTCTAATTTTATTCAATCCATTAGATCGTTCTTCAATAACCAAAAATTCTTTAAAAATTGAAATATCTTCTAATAAAACATCTTCTCTATGAGGAATTACATCAAACCAATTTTCTTTTAAGGTCTCCGCTATAGGAGTTTTCATTAATTTAAAATTTATTGCTTTATCCTTATTGGTAAGAATGTAAAAATGGTTATTGTAGTGTGCTATATTGTACTCCAAATCACGTTCTCTTGGTTGAAAAATTTGAAATTTCCCTGTAGGAGTTGCAGCATCTAAAATACGATATTCAGTAGAAACAGTACTATGTGAACCTATTATTAAATATTTTTCAGATTTTGTTCTATAGACATACGTACTAAAAGCCTCATCTTGTTCAAAAAATACTTCAATATCATTTAATGGGTCTGTACCTAAAATATGTCTAAAAACTTTTTCACTTCTTAGTGTTGTTGGATTTTTTTGAGTGTAAAAAACCGTTTTATTATCATCAGCCCAAGAAGCACTACCCGTTGTATTCTCAATCTTTTCTGGAAACAACTTACCAGTTTCCAAATTTTTAAATTGTAACGTATATTGTCTTCTACTAACGGTATCAATCCCAAATGCCATTAACTTATTATTAGGACTTACTGATAATCCAGAAAGCTTATAATATGAAAAGCCTTCCGCTAATTTGTTAACATCAAATAAAATTTCCTCTTTAGCCTCTAAAGATTCTTTTTTACGTGCAAAAACCGGATATTGTTTTCCTTTTTTGAAACGAGTAATATAGTAGTAATTATTTTTTTTATAGGGTACTGACTCATCATCTTCTTTTATACGAGATTTCAATTCTTGAAATAAATCTTCCTGAAATTTCTTAGTATGCGCTGTTTTATCATCATAATAGACATTTTCAGTGTTTAAATAGTCTATAACTTTAGAGTTTTCCCTATCGTTTAACCAATAATAATTATCAATTCTAACATCACCATGAATTTCGAGCTTCTTTTCAATTTTTTCGACTTTTGGTGTTTTTATATCTTTATTTGTCATTCTTATTATTTTCGAGGCCGCTAAAATAAGTTATTTAGCATTCACATCACTTTTATTTATTAATCACTTATTTTTAATGTAACAATAAATACATTCTGAGGTATTATATTATTTAAAATAATCATCCTGAAATCCAATTAAATATACTTTTTCCTGAGCTCTAGTAACTGCCGTATATAACCAACGTAAGTACTCTATATTTTGACCATCAGGTAAATATGGTTGCTCAATAAAAACTGTTTTCCATTGACCACCTTGAGATTTATGACAAGTGACTGCATATGAGAATTTTACCTGTAAAGCATTAAAATATTTACTCTTTTTAACACCTAACAATTGTTTGTATTTTGATTTTTCATGAGCAAAATCTTTTAAAACTTCATGATATAATTTATTAGACTCTTCATACGATAATGATGGCGATTCCGATGAAAGTGTGTCTAATAATAATACGGTTTCAAATGGCTTTTGATTGGGATAATCAATCATTCTTACTGTAACTTCAGCAAACCTAAAACCATATAATTCTTTGCTATTAAATATTTCTACTATTTCGCATATATCTCCATTTGCTATAAAACCTGCTTCACTTGACTCTTTTAACCAGAAATAGTTATTTTTAACAACCATTACATAATCTCCTGTAGATATTTCATCCTCATGACCTCTAATTTTATTTCTAATTTGTTGGTTGTATTGATTAGCCCGTTTATTAGAACGTACAATAAATGCTGTATCCTCTACTCCAATATTATCGTAAGCAGTATTAATTGCATCTTCTATTTCATAACCATCAATAAGTCTAATTAAATCTGGAAAACCTAACTCAAATTGAAAATTATTAAATCCATTATTTGCTAAAATTAAACGTAACTCAGTTGCATTAATTAAAATTCCTGAATTTTCATGTTGACGCATTACTTCACTCAATTCAATCTCCTCAACATCTTTATTATAATTAAGTGCTAGCTTATTTGCATCTAAAGCTGGACTAATATCTAATTTAACTGGTGGCAATTGTGCTGTATCACCAATTAAAATTAACTTACAATGCACTCCTGAATACACATATGAAATTAAATCATCTAATAAAGAGCCATTATCAAATAATTTTGAACCTGTTGGAGCATCAGGAATCATAGAAGCCTCATCAACTATAAATATAGTGTTTGTGTGTTTATTTGTTTGCAGCGTAAAGTCTACACCACCTGCTTTATTTTTTTTTGGAAAGTAGATTTTCTTATGTATAGTAAAAGCCTGTCTATTTGAATAACCAGAAATAACTTTAGCCGCTCTACCAGTTGGGGCCAATAAAACTGATTTTTTCCCTGCACGCCACAAATTATTTACAACAGTACTAATTGTAGTGGTTTTCCCTGTACCTGCATACCCTTTTATTAAAAAAAGTGCATCTTTATTATTCTTATAAATAAACTCCGATAATTTACTTAATAATATATCTTGTGAGCTTGTAGGTTCAAAAGGGAACTTTTCAATGGTATTTAGGTAAAATTCTGGCGCAGTTTTTGTCATATTACAATAAATGTCAAATATACAAATTGATTTATGCCTAAAAATTTTTCTCATTAAAAAAAATTTGTAGATTTGCGTACACACATAAAAACAATAAAATTATGACATTTTTGATTATAATAGCTGGTATTGTAGTTACTGGTTTTTTAGCTTACGCAATTGTAAATTTCATTCCAAGAAAATTTCATTGGGTAATTTCAATAATATTAATTGCACTTGCTGCTTTTTTGATTTATAAAATCAATTTTGAAATTCAAAAACCTGTTCAATTTAACAAAGAGAAAAAAGTTAAATACGCAGCTGTAATTAAGAACATGAAAATTCTTCGTGATGCAGAAGTTGCACATAAAAAAGTAACTGGGAAATATACTGCAAACGGTGAAGATTTAATTCAATTTATTGATACTGCTCAATTTGCATTAACACAAACTAGAAACGTTCCTGAAGAAATTAAATTAAGTGGTGGTATTACTAAAATAATTGAAAAAAGAGTAGTTGACACAATTGGATATGAAGCTGTTAAATTACAGTTTGCAGGATTAGATTATAAAAATATGCTAAATATTCCTGGCACTACTGAAAAATTTAAAATTGAAATTGGTGAAATTGAAAAAATAGCTGGATTAAAAGCTCCTGTTTTTGAAATAAAAGTTGACAAAGCTTTAATTTTAAAAGGAATGGACTTTAACCTAATTAATCAAGAAAAAGAAGCAATTGGTGGTGAAGAAGTTAGGGGCGAATATATAAGAGTTGGTTCTTTAGGCGAAGTAAGTGAAGATGGCAATTGGCCTCCATTTTATGATCAAAGAGATAAACAAGATAACGAAGAATAACGTAGATTTTTTAAATCTGCAAGAAAACCATTTATCCATCCAACTTTGTTTGGATGGATTTTCTTTTTGTATATATAATAAAATACAAGATGAAATAGGTGCATTTGCAGCTTATGAATTTATAAACACTAATAACTACTCTCCTTATAAGCATTTAGAGCTAGTTGAGCAGTTATATAATCAAGAAATTTTGCTGCAAGCAAAATATGAATCTGTTAGTGTTGCTCATTCTAATAACTTAGTTACACAAGTACCTAAAGCTCTTTTTGATAAAGAAAACTTAACTAAATATCTTCAACATACTGTTAAAGTACTTGAAAACGATTACATAACTTATGATGAACTTCATAATTTAGAAATTGTAAATGTGTACATTCCGTTTGTAAACATTAATAATTTTTTATTAGATAAATATGGAACATTTATTTACAAACATTCATCAACAATACTTATTGAAAACCTTTTAAATAAATATAAAAATATTGAAGGTGATTATTGTTTTATAAATGTATTTAAGAATTCGTTTGAAATTATTGTAGTGAAAAATAAAAAGTTTGAATTATTTAATTCTTTCAGCTTTAATACAAAGGAAGATTTTATATATTATATACTTTTTGTTGCAGAACAGCTACAGCTAAATCCTGAAGAATTTAATTTGGTTTTATTAGGTGATATTGAAAAAGAATCAGAATTGTATACTATATTATATCAATATATTAGAACTATAAATTTTTATAAGCCTAGTAACTTTCCTTCAATATTAAAAGATTTTTCATCACACACACATTTCACATTATTAAATCAACTATAAACAAATGCGTATCATATCGGGGAAACATAAAAGTAAACGCTTACACGCACCTAAAAACTTACCTGTAAGACCAACAACCGATATGTCTAAAGAAGCATTATTTAATATCCTCAATAACGCCTACTATTTTAATAATATTGCTGTGCTAGACTTGTTTTCTGGTACAGGAAATATAAGTTTTGAATTTGGATCAAGAGGTACCGAAAATATAACAGCTGTAGACGCTCACTTTGGGTGCATAAAATATATAAATTCAACTTCTAAAGAGTTAGATTTAACAATAAACACCATAAAAAGTGATGTATTTAAGTATTTGAAAAAAACTACTTCAAAATTTGATGTAATTTTCGCAGATCCTCCTTATGAATTTGACCTTAATTTATTTGAAAAAATAGTTGATTTAATTTTTGAAAACAATCTATTAAGTAATGAAGGCACTTTAGTTATTGAACATTCAAAACGTACTGATTTATCTAACCATGTACACTTTAATTATTCTAAAAAATACGGTGGAAATATGTTTAGCTTTTTTGAAAAAGAAAATGCTAATTAAAACAAGGCCTCAATTATTTGTTTTTCTGAAATCCCTTCAGCTTCAGCTTTATAATTTTTAACAATTCTATGTTTTAAAATAGAATATGCTACTGCTTTTACATCTTCAATATCTGGTGAATATTTTCCGTTTACAGCAGCATTTGCTTTTGCCCCTAAAATTAAATTTTGTGATGCTCGTGGTCCAGCACCCCAATCAATATAGTTATTTACAATTTCTGGTGAATTAACCGTGTTTGGTCGTGTTTTAGAAACTAATTTTACGGCATACTCAATTACATTATCCGCAACAGGAATTCGCCTAATTAAATGCTGGAAATTAGATATTTCCTCTGCCGAAAGAAGTGCATTGACAACTGGTTTCTCATCATTAGTTGTACTTTTTACAACTGCAACTTCTTCATTAAAACTAGGATATTCTAAATTTATTGAAAACATAAACCTATCTAATTGAGCTTCTGGCAAAGGATATGTTCCCTCCTGCTCGATTGGATTTTGAGTTGCTAACACAAAAAATGGTTTTGCTAGTTCATAATGATGACCTGCAATGGTAACTGTTCTCTCTTGCATTGCTTCTAACAATGCTGCTTGTGTTTTTGGAGGTGTTCGGTTAATTTCATCTGCTAAAATAATATTACTAAAAATTGGACCTTTTATAAATTTAAAATGACTTGTTTCATCTAAAATTTCACTTCCTAAAATATCTGAAGGCATTAAATCTGGTGTAAACTGAATTCTTTTAAAATCAAGCCCTAAAATTTCTGCAATAGTATGTACTATTAATGTTTTAGCCAAACCAGGTACACCAATTAAAAGTGAATGACCTCCACTTAATATAGAGAGTAAAATATGATCTACAGCACTATTTTGCCCAATTATTACCTTGCCAATTTCTTGCTTTAATGCTTTAGATTTTAAAACTAGTTCTTTTAATGCTGTAACATCAGACATACTAATCCTTTTTCCAATTATTTTTAAACTTACATTTTTTAAAATCTTTATTTATTTTAATGTAAGTATCTATAATTTTTTCAACTGACCAAGAATCAACAGTTTCTTCTTGTTTTTTTTGCAACGTTAATTGTTGTATTTTCTCATAATCTTTTGTGAAACTAGCAGTATGTGCATCAACTTTACTTTTTAGTAAAATAATTTTGTGCATTTTTTCACCCCCTCTAATTTCATCATAATAAGGTTCTGTAATTTCACCTGCTTTTAAATTACTTACTCTCCCGTATAAAGTTGGATCCATACGTGTTAAGTTAAAATGTGTATCATTTGTTTGAGGGTTTAAAAGTAACCCTTTATTATTTTTTGTTTCTTTATCATCTGAGTATTTTATTACAGCTTCTTCAAATGTAATTTCACCACTAATTATTTCATTTCTAATTTTAGCTAGTGCATCTCGAGAAGCTATCAATTCTTCTGGACTTATTTTTGGTTGTATTAAAATATGACGAACATCTCGTTCTTGTCCTTTAATTTTTTCAACTTGAATAATATGAAAACCAAAACCAGATTCAAATGGCTCAGATATTTCACCTTCATCTAAACTAAAGGCAACTTCTTTAAATTCTTTAATAAAACCACTTTCACGTGTAATTGTATATTTCCCTCCAGAACCTTCTCCATTTCCTGAAACGGAAGGATCATCAGAATTTATAATTGCTTTTAACCTAAAACTGTAGCCATCTTCAATATCTTTTTTTATATCATTTAATTTATCAACAACGCGTTTTATTTCTTTATCGGAAGGTTTTACAATTTTTACGATTTGAGCCAATTCAATTTCAGCGCTAAATTCAGGTAAACTGTTCTCTTTTTCAAGGTTTTTATAATAGGTTCTAACTTCTTCAGGAGTTACATCTACCTTTTCCGTAATGCTTGATCTTTCCTTACGAATTAATAATTGCTCTTTTTGAATTTCAAATAGTTCTTTTCTTAAATCTTCTTCATCATTAAAACCATACATTTCAACTACTTTTTCCATAGTTCCTAATTGCTGCGTAAAATAAGAAATATTACGTTGTACTTCTCCATTAATTTCAGCATCTGTAACAATAATACTATCAACAACTGCATGATGTGCTATCAATTTTTGAATCATCAATTCCTCTAGCATTTCGCAATCAGTAATATCTATTTTGCCTTCAACTCTTTGCTGAAGTTCTTTTTTAAACTTATCAATATCAGAGTCTAATACTATATTTTTTCCAACTACGACAGCTACTCCATCTACTTTAATTTTTTTAAATTTATTTATTGATACACTTAATGTATCTTGTGCATTTAATCCTACAAAAAATAACAAAAATGCTATTCCAATACTATATTTTTTCATTTTAATAAATTTCGAATTGTTTTTTTTTACTTGCATCATCAATTAATGTCTCTTCTATATTTCTTAATAATAATAATTTTCTTTGATGTAATATCATTTGCTTAATTGTAGGTGTTATGTAGCTTTTTGGAGCAATATCATTTCTACCTAGCACATCTTTAATTGCGGCCAAATATAAGCTTAATGAATCTTCTTTTTGAATAAAATTTCCTTTTTTTAATAACTGTTTTTTATCTATTGTTTTAAAAATAGGAATTTTAGCTATTAAATCACTGTATTTAACCCAAATTGAATCATTTAAATGGTGTGATTTTAAAAAGAGTTCTTTCGAATTTAAACTATCTAAGTCTTCTTTTTTTGAAGATTTAAAAAGTTTAATGAGTTCATTTTTATTTAAAATATTTTTCCCAATTTTAATATATTTAAGTTTTAATAATTCTTCATTAAGTTTAAAATTTTCACTATTTTCTCTATAAAATTGCTCAATATCAGTATCATTAATTTCAGTATTTAAATATTGTTTAATTGCTGCTTCTTTATAGGAATTAATAAATAAATCTTCTCTATATTTTTTTACCAACTCTTCAAATTTATGAGTACTATTTTCCAAATTTATTTGAGCTTTAGATAATAATAATTGATGCTTAATCCAATTATTAATATAGTTATTTGCAATTAAAATACTGTCTTGCAAAATAATATTGCTTGTGAAAATATTATTTAAATCATCTTTATACAAAAAAACATTATTTACGCGAGCAATAGGCTGTCTAGTATCGTTTTTTATTGTAAAATAATTACACGATTGTAATATAATAATTGATAGTATATAAAAATAAATACGTTTCATTAATACTCTAAATTTTTAATTTTTTAATCCTCTTTTTTTCAGCTTTATTAATTTTAACTTCATACTTTTCTTGAAGTTGTTTTGAATACATTTGTTCTAGGTAATTTTGATAATCTGAAATTACTTTTCCTTTAATATTCTTTAATTCTTTCGATTTATATTTTTTCGATTTGTTTTTATTAAAAAAATTTAATAATCCAATACTATCTTTGGCTTTTCCCCAAACTTGTTTTTCTAATAAATCAAAAAGCAATAAACCTTCTTT
Source organism: Lutibacter sp. (assembly GCF_046055765.1). GTDB lineage: Bacteria > Bacteroidota > Bacteroidia > Flavobacteriales > Flavobacteriaceae > Lutibacter. The sequence goes on from NZ_JASFZF010000009.1 coordinate 30,463, forward strand.
AAATTCATTATAAGTTGTAGCAAACTCTGGATTTAATTTTTCTATATTTTCTTTATAATAATCCAACACCTCTTTTTCCTTAAAAGCAGTAAAAGCGCTACTTATAGGTGTGTTTTTCACTGTTTTTAAATAAGTTATAAATTTATTTTGATAAATTTCTTTATCATTAATAACTAATAAAGCTTGATTAAACTTATTTGAATTGTTTTTCCAATCTTTCATTTCAAATTGCTGTAATGCTGGCTTATTTACAACTACTTTATATTGTTTTAAAAGCTTATTTACAACAGATTTCCCAATTAAATTAGAACGCTCATCTTTTTCAACCTCTTGTGTTAATTTAGCTTCCATTTTCTGAAAACTTTGCAGTGGATATTTTTTAATTAATTTAATTATATGCCACCCAAATTGAGTTTTAAATGGTTTTGAAATTTCTCCTTCAGTGGTTAGTGAGAAAGCTACTTTAGAAAAACTTTTAATCATTTTCCCTGCTCCAAATTTAGTTAATTTACCTCCTTTTATTCCACTGGCTCTATCTTCAGAAACTTTTTTGGCTAAAGCTGCAAAATCAATTTTATTATTTAACAGCAAATTATATACAGAATCTATTCTCTTTTTAGCAAATAAACTATCATTTTTAAACATAATATGAGCAACTTCTACTTCTCCTTTTGAGTTCCTTATATCATTCACTTTTAAAATATGATAACCAAACTTTGTTTTAAAAGGCATTGAAATTTCATTTACTTTAGTTTTAAAAGCAACGTTTTCAAATGGATATACCATTTGTAATGTAGTAAAATAACCAACATTACCTCCATTTTCTTTAACTGTTGGATCTTTAGAGTATTTTTTTGCTATTTCTGAAAAATTACTACCATTTACAATTAAATTTCTAGCCTCAATTAATGAATTATATGCTGTTAAAGTATCTTTTGGTGATGCATTAGGCGACAAAGAAATAAGTATATGGCTCACATTTACTTCCTTTTTTAGTCTATTATAAACTTCTTTTATTAACTTTTTTATTACTTCTTTATCTTTTAAATATGGTAATACTAAACTCTTTTTATATTGTTTTAGCTCGTTTTTATATTTTTGAATGGTATCTAAGCTTAACAATTTAGCTTCTTTTACTTTTAACTTATAATCAATAAATAACTTCAAATAATCTTCAATACTTGTTTTAGAATTATCAACTAAATTTAAGTTTTTTTTATAAATGGTTAAAAATTCTTGTGTGTAAAAAGGCTCATTATTAATTGTAAATAATGTATTTTTATTTTTTTGTGAAAAAGTCTTGGAAACTATAAAAAGTATTATAATCAGTGAATATTTAAACTTCATAAATATATATTTGCTTCAAAAATAATAAAAGTGCGCCTATTAATCTAATTCAAAAACGCTGCAAGTTATTTTTTATTTTTTCACAACAATGTTAAAAGAATCACAAAGATATAATACCTTCTACTTTTTCTGCTTGCTTATATTTTAAAATAACATCCTCTGCCTTTTTCATAACAACAAGTATAGATAAACTAACAAATTTACCCGTTTTTGAAAATGTTTTAGTTATTACAGCACCCGTAAAATCAAAAATATCTTCAACTTTTTTTATTTTATCCTTTTCAGCTGGTACAATAAATTTAAAGAGATACTTTGAAGGAAATACAGTATCTTTTTTTAATTTTTTCTTTAGTTTTTTATAAAATTGATCTCTTTTATCCATTTATTCTAAAAATAAGGGTCCATTTTAGTAGCACCAAAAAGATTGTTAATATTTAAATGACAAAATTACATGAATATTTTTAGTATAATTTAATGAATACTTTATTTTTGCACTATGCAACAAAAAATAGTAATTACTGGAGGTCCAGGAACTGGAAAATCTACAATAATTAATGAGTTAATGAAACGTGATTTTACGTGTATGACTGAAATATCACGAGAAATAACATTAAACGCTAGAAAAAATGGAACAGAACAACTGTTTTTAACAAAACCATTATTATTTAGCGAATTATTACTAGAAGGTCGTGTAAATCAGTACATTGAATCTGAAAAGAAAGATGATAATCTTGTTTTTTTTGATAGAGGAATTCCTGATGTTCATGCGTATATGAATTATATTAGCATAGATTATCCTAAAACATACCTTACTAAAAGTAATTTATATAGATATAACTATATTTTTTTAATGCCACCTTGGGAAGAAATCTATATTTCTGATAATGAACGCTACGAAAATTTTGAACAAGCATTAGCTATTCATAACCATCTTGAACGAACCTATAAAGACTTAAATTATACTATTATTGAGGTTCCAAAAGGAAGCGTTAATGAGAGAACAAATTTTATTTTAAATAATTTAAAATAATGACTTCCCCTCTTGAAATATTAAAGAACTACTGGAAATATCCAGCATTTAGGAATCCTCAAGAGGAAATAATTCACGCAACTTTAAATAAAAAAAATACTATAATTTTATTACCAACTGGGGGTGGAAAATCTTTATGTTATCAAGTACCCACACTAGTTTCTGATGGTGTATGTATTGTTATTTCTCCACTTATTGCTTTAATTCATGACCAAGTTAATAGCTTGAAAGAGAAAAATATAAAGGCAATTGCTTTAACTTCTCAACTAAACCAAGAGGAAGTTATTACTGCTTTTGACAATTTACAGTTTGGAGGTTTCAAGTTTTTATATTTATCTCCCGAAAAATTGCAATCATCATTTATTCAAGAAAAAATTAAGCAATTAAATGTTTTAATTATTGCAATTGATGAAGCACATTGTATTTCTGAATGGGGACATGATTTTAGACCTTCGTACTTACAATTAAAAGTTTTAAAAGAGTTACAACCTAAAGCCACTTTTATGGCTTTAACTGCAACAGCTACACAACAGGTTTTAAAAGATATCCAACAAAATTTAGAACTAGAAAAACCAATTATATTTAAAAAATCGTTTGAACGAACTAATTTAAATTATAGTGTAGTTACTACTGAAAATATTTATGGGAAAATAATTCAAATTGTAAGTAAAATAGAAGCTTCAGTTATTATTTATACCAATAATAGAAAAGAAACTAAAGAAGTTTGTAATTTTTTATTAAATAATAATTTTAAAAGTAGTTATTATCATGGCGGACTTACAAACGCTGAAAAAAATAACTCTTTCAATAATTGGATGTCAAATAAAACACCCATAATGGTTGCTACAAATGCTTTTGGTATGGGCATTGACAAACCCGATGTTAGAGCAGTAATACACATAAATACACCCAACAGTTTAGAAAATTTCATACAAGAAGCTGGAAGAGCAGGAAGAGATGGTGAAAAATCTTATTCATTAATTTTAACAAACAAAACAAACCTATATAATGCTTCAAATTCCTATTTAACAAATGTAGCCTCAACCAAATTTGTAAAAACAATTTATAGTAATTTAAATCAATACTATAATATAACTTTAGGCGAATTACCTGTTCAATTATTTAATTTTTCACTACAAGAATTTTGTTATACCTATAAATTAAACCTATTAAAAACATATAATGCTATTAAAATTTTAGTGCGAGAAAACATTATTAGTTTAGATGAAAATTATAGTAAAAAATCTACCTTGAAATTTTTAGTAAGTAATAAACAAATTTTTGATTATATTAAAAATCAACCTTCAAAAAATAACTTAATTAGTATAATTTTAAGAAGTTATGGTGGAATTTTTGATCATTACACTATTATTAATGAGTATATACTTTCAAAAAAATTAAATTGTTCTAAAAAAGAAATTATTACACATTTAAATGATTTACATTCAAATGGTATTGTAAATTATTCGCACGAAAACACAAATTCAAAATTATTGTTTTTAATTGCTCGGGATGACACACATACCATTAATAGTATATCAAAAAATATTGAGCAGCAAAATAATTTAAAATTTGAAAAGCTCGAAGCCACAATTTCATATATACAGAATGCTAAAACGTGTAGAAATATTCAATTACTATCCTATTTTGGCGAATCAAATACTGAAGACTGTGGGAAATGTGATGTTTGTAAATCTAAAATTCAATCAAAAAATTCTTTACTAACTATTTCTACTACTATTATTAATTTACTTAATAATAAACCAATGTCATCACAAGAATTAACAGAGCAGTTAAATTTTACTAAAAGTGAAATTTTAAATACCTTAAAAATTTTATTAGAACAACATAAAATAATAATAACTTCACAAAATAAATTTAAACTTATTTTTTAATGAGAAATTTAAGAATTGTATTTATGGGCACACCTGATTTTGCAGTAGCAATATTAGATGCACTTATTAAAGCCAAATTTAATGTAGTTGGAGTAATTACAGCTGCAGATAAGCCAGCTGGAAGGGGGAGAAAAATAAATGAATCTGCTGTAAAAAAATATGCTCTAAAAAACAACCTACATATTTTACAGCCAACCAATTTAAAAAACAACGCCTTTATAAATGAATTAGAAACTTTAAATGCAAATTTACAAATTGTAGTTGCATTTAGAATGTTGCCAAAAATAGTATGGCAACTACCAAAATATGGTACATTTAATTTACATGCGTCTCTTTTGCCAGCATACAGAGGTGCAGCACCTATAAATTGGGCAATTATAAATGGAGAAGTAAAAACCGGAGTCACTACTTTTTTTATTGATGAAAAAATTGATACTGGAACTATTATTTTACAAGAAGAAGTTTTAATTGGAGAGAATGAAATTGTTGGGGAATTGCATGATAAACTAATGAATATAGGAAGTAAATTAGTTATAAAAACTGTAAAACAAATTGAGCTCAATAAAGTTAAACCCCTCAAACAACCAGAAATTGAAGAAAAAGCTGCCCCTAAAATATTTAATGAAACTTGTAAAATAAATTGGAATGCCTCTTTAAACACAATTTACAATTTAATAAGAGGCTTAAACCCTTACCCTACCGCTTGGTCTACATTAATAAATAATAATGAAGAAATTAAAGTTAAAATTTATGGCGTAAAAAAAGAATTTGAAGCACATCAATATAAAATTGGTACCATTATAACTACTAAAAATGAAATTAAAGTAGCGGTAACTAAAGGCTTTATAAAAATTAATACTTTACAGCTTTCAGGGAAACGTAAAATGGATGCTAAAAGTTTATTAAATGGCTTTACATTTCACGGAAATGCATTAATGCAATAAACCTATATTTTAAAGGGCTTATAGCTTTTTCACAATAATTTACACTAAGGTTATTAACATTTAATATCATTTATTAACAAAAAGTCCATTTTTTTCTACTAAAACTTGCATAAACCCTTATTCCGTATAACTTTGTTAAGCTATTAATAGCAAAATTATGTTTAACCAATTAATTTAAAATTCAAGTTATGAACAAATCAGATTTAATTGATGCAATGGCAGCTGATGCTGGTATCACAAAAGCAGCAGCGAAAGCAGCATTAGAATCATTAACAGACAATGTAACAAAAACTCTTAAAGGAGGAGGAAAAGTAGCATTAGTTGGATGGGGAACTTGGTCTATCTCTAAAAGAGCAGCAAGAGCTGGAAGAAATCCTCAAACTGGAAAAACTATTCAAATTGCGGCTAAAAACGTTGTTAAATTTAAAGCAGGAGCTGGATTTAGCGGTGCTGTAAACTAACACATATAAGAAATAATTCTTATTTTAAAAACTCTCTAAACTTTTAGAGAGTTTTTTTTATAGCTAAATTTTGTTATATTTAAACAAACAATTGTTTTAATGATTGAACAAAATCCATCAAAAGGAAAATTATTAATTTCTGAACCATCTATTTTAAATGATAAGTCATTTAATAGGTCTGTAATTTATTTATCTGAACATAATAAAGATGGATGTATTGGTTTCATTATAAATAAACCAACTGAATTTGTACTTAATGATTTAATTAATGACATCAATTGTGATTTTAAAATATACAATGGTGGTCCTGTTGAACAAGAAAATTTATACTTTATACATAAACTACCAGATTTAATTCCAAATAGTATTGAAATTGATAAAGATATTTATTGGGGTGGAGACTTTGATATATTAACTAATTTATTAAATTCAAAAACAATAAAATCTACAGACATTCGATTTTTCTTAGGTTATTCAGGTTGGTCAGTAACTCAGCTAAGAGAAGAGCTAGAAGAATCTACCTGGACAGTTGTTGATAATAATTACCCAAACATATTACAGGTTAATAGTGATGATATTTGGAAAAATAAATTATTAGAATTTGGTGGAGAATATCAAATTTGGGCAAATGCACCAAAAAACCCAAATTTAAACTAGTTTCTTAAATTCAAGAGCTAATTCTTTTGAAACTTTAGTATTAAAAATACTTTTTTTATACCTTGTAACTGGCTGAATACCAACAATTACATTTGTAATAAAAATTTCATCAGCTTTTTGCAAATCAAATGGTGAAATTACAGTTTCTTGAACTTCTAGATGTTCTATCTTCCCAATAATTTCAATAATTTTTTTTCTAGCAACACCCTTTATACAGCCTTCAGTAATTGGTGGAGTTTTAATTAAATTGTCATTTACAATAAATATATTTCCATTAATTGCTTCTACTACCTGTTTTTTTTCATTTACCAAAACACAATTATCAAAATTATTTTCTGAAGTATAAATACTTGCTAAGACATTTGTTATTCTATTCGTAGTTTTTATTGTTGATAAAATTCCCGAATAAACATAAAAATCTTTGAATAAATCAATTCTATAATTTTCTTTAATAACTATATTTAGTGGTAATGCTTCAATTAAATAATTAACTTGATTTGATGATGGATTATACAAACCACCATCCTTTCTGTAAACTGTAAACCGAACTCTAGCATTTTCTAAACTATTTTGATTTACTATATTTATAAGCTCACTTTCAAAAAACTCTAAGGTAAAATTCATAGGAATTTCCATTCTTAACATTCTCATAGAGGCCATCAACCTAAAATAATGATCCTCAACAAAATATACCTTTTGACTCTTTAGTTTTATTGTTTCAAATAAAGCATCTCCAAATTTAAAAGCTCTATTATTTGAACTTAGAATACTCTTGGATTTATTAACTATAGTACCATTTAAATTAATCATTCTTTAAATTTAAGTAACAAATCTACATAAAAAAAGCCTTGAATAATTCAAGACTTACATTTGTTTATAAGCAGCTCTATTAAGCTCCAATAGTGTGTTTTAACTCTTCAATTTGATTTTCCCAAAACATTTTTGATTCTTCAATTTCATCTTCTTCAGCAAAATCTGTAACAATTAATGAGACATCTTTAGTTATTTCATCAACTTCAATTCTAAACTCAAAAAAAATCTTTTCATCACCATCTTCTAGCCACTTAAACTTAATTTTTTCATCTGGCCGTTCCTGTAATACTCTAGCTTGTTCTTCAGAACCATCCCAAATAAAAGTATATAATTCACCACGTGAATTTACATTATCTGCAAACCATTCTGAAAGGCCTGAAGGTGTCCCAAAATACTGATAAAGCATATGGGGTGAAGCATGAATAGGGAATTCTATTTCGAATTTAATTTTTGTCGACATCTTTTTTATTTAAAAGCACAATATATATAAATATTCCTTTTTAAAAAAATTTAAATTCTTAAAAAATAGAAGAATAAACTTGTTACAATAACTAATTATTTTTTATATTTGCAGCCGTAATAAATGGCGTGGTAGCTCAGTTGGTTAGAGCGTCGGATTCATAACCCGGAGGTCTGCAGTTCAATTCTGCATCACGCTACAAAAAAACCCAAGCAAAATGCTTGGGTTTTTTAATTTTAATCAACTATTTTCTTTTAAATTACACTGAAAATTGGTAATGTGAATTTAAATTCACTTCCTTCTCCTATGTTGCTTTCTACCCAAAGTTTCCCTCCATGTTTTTCAACAAAATCTTTACATAAAATTAACCCTAAACCAGACCCTTGCTCATTTTCAGTACCAATACTTGAACTTTTTACATCAATGCTAAATAGGTTTTCTATATCAAATTTTGATATTCCTACACCATTATCTTTTACGGTAATTTCAACAAAATTTAGGTCTTCTTTTGATGAAACTTGTATGAGACCTTCAGTTTTAGTGAATTTTATAGCATTAGATAGCAAATTCCTTAATATTGTTCCCAACATATTTTTATCAGCATTAACAAAAATTTGATTATTTATATTATTTGAAATTTTTATATCTTTATTTATAGCCTGAATTTCTAATAATGAAATTACATCAGAAACTTTTTGTGATAAATCAATTTTTTGTGGATTAAATTCTAAATTTCCAGATTGAGAATTTGCCCAAATTAATAAGTTATTCAATAAACTTGAAGCTTTAGAAGTAGATCCTTTAATAATTTTTAAAAATTTTATTTTTTTTTCTTCACTATATTCATGACTATTTTCAATCATAAGTTCAGTAAACCCAATTATAGAATTAAATGGATTTTTTAAATCATGTGCAATAATTGAGAAAAAAGTATCTTTTGTTTTATTTGTTTGCTTTAAATCATCTCTTTGAATTTGAATTTCCTCATTCATTTTATTTATTTGATGATTTTTATAAGCTAGTAAATTATACGCATTTTTCTTAGCTGTTTGTTGTAAAATTAACAGAACAACAAAAAAACCAAATAGAACTATTGATCCAACTAAAAAATAAATAAATTTTCTTTCTGTTTTATATTTTAACTCTGTAATTTTATTTTTATTTGACAACTCTTCAATTTTAAATTGACTACTTTCTAATTTATTTAGTGCTTGAAATAATTGAACTTTTTTTAATTTATCATTCTCAGAAATACTATCCTTCACCTTTTCAACTTTCTTAAGATAATCAAACGATTTATTGATATTTCCTAAATTTTCATAGGCAAAAGATAAATTCTCTAAATTTTCTAATTTATACTCTAGCGAACCTAGTTTTTTTGATATTTTCAAACTTTTATTTGCATAAAAAATAGCGCTTTTAAAGTTTTTTAGTTTATTCTCGGAATTAGAAATATTTAATAACGTAACTGCTTCTAGATTATCCTCTCCCAATTCCTTAGCTAAATTTAAAGATTTAAAAAGGTATTCCTCTGCCTTTTTATATTTTTTTAATTGTAAATAACAATCTCCAATATTATTATAATTAATAGCTAGTCCGTATGTATTATTAGACTTTTTTTGAATGGCAATAGATTTTTTATATAAACTTAATCCTTCATCAAAATTACCTGAATCTGCTTTTGAATTTCCAATATTAGTGTAACAATTTGCAATACCCGAAAGATTATTTAGCTCAGTATAAATTGAGAGCGCATCATTGATATAATTAATAGCAAAACCATAATTTTCTTCATTATAATAAAGATCTCCAATTTTCATATAAATATCAGCAATTCCCAGTTTATTTTCAATATCTTTAAAAAGTGAAAGTGATTTCAAAAAATATTCTAACCCTCTATCTTCTTTATAGATTTCAATAAAACAAGTACCTATATTTCTATTTATTTTAGCTAAATATAATTTATTATTTAGTTGTTCATAAAGTAGCATTGCATCAGTATAATACTTAATTGCTTCCATAGAATTATTATTAGAATCATAAAGTATAGCCAATGAGTATAATGAGTAAGCTATTTGTTGTTTCGAATCGATTTTTTTCGCTAATTCTAATGCCTGATTATTATAATAAAAAGAGGAATCACTTCCTTTTTCTACATATAAATCGGCTAATTTTATATTTATGGTAACCTTAGCAGTATCTGAAATTTCAGAATTAAGTTGTTCTTTAAAGTTTGTTACATCTTGACTTAAAGCAACAAAAGAAAATAAAAAATACAAAAAAAACAGAAATACTTTTCTCTCAGAATTCATTTACATTGGGGACTTTAAAATTATAAATCTTTAATTTAACTACTGATTTTTAATAAAATACAAACAAATTTAACATTATTTTTTAAATAATTGCAACCGTTTATTTTAATTCTGGATTTATATCTAAAATATTTTCTACAATATATTTATTAATAAAGTAAGGTGTAATTGAATTATAACCTTCTAAAATATCTGAATTTATGAAACTAGAGAAATCAATTTTTATAAATTGTTTTAACATAGGTTTCGCTATTTTTTTATAACTATAATGCCATGGCTCGTATTTAAATCCTTTTCTATTGCTTTTATTTGTATAAACTAAATAAAACCCAAATTTTGAAGCATTATTTTCCATCCATTGTTTTAATTCAAAATACGATCCTCCTTTTTCATAATTAACAGTTACCAAAAGTTCTTTTGGCTGTTTTTTTGAACTATCAATAATATCAATATCTGTTCCCCAATGATGCCTTGAAGTACCTGGAAGTGTAGAATATTCAACAATTTTTTCAATAGCCATTTTTGAAGTTATCCCTCCTAAAATATAATTGTTATACTTTCTGTTCCAAATATTATTTTGTCTTTTAAAACTTCTGTAACCCGATACAATTTTAATTAAAACTCCTTCTTTTAAAGCTGCATTCTTCATTTTTATAAATGATTCATAAACTTCACTTTGTAATTTATTTTCTTCACCAATTAAAATTAAATCTCCTTTACCTGTTAAAGCCTCTATTGAATAATTAATTTGCGAATTACTTTTTAAACAAAATAACAAAAGTGAAATGCTCATAAAAAGCACATTATATTTTGAATCGAATTTCATTCATTTAAATTTTTATACATTACATAATGATCTCCTACGTATTTTAAGTTAAATAACTCTCCAAAAATTTTAAAGCCTTGTTTTTTATAAAAATCGACAGCAATTATACGAGCATTACACCATAAATAATCAATTTTTATTCCTTTTAAAATTGAAAACCCTTCTTGTAACATTAATTTTCCAGCTCCATAACCTTGAAATTTACTTAAAGTAGCCATTCCTCGTAATTGATATTGTTCTCCAATAAAATTAGTATTATTCACTTTCATAAAGCTTGATACTGCAATTAACTTATCACTTTTAAAAGCTCCTAAATGAAAGGTATTTTTGTCAAAATCTCCATTAAATTTATATGATAATGGAATATGCTCACGCAATTCCTTTAAGCGAACTTCGTATGTTTCTTGTGCTGATATTTTTTTAATTTGAATCATTTTTAAGATTGTATAAAACTGCTAGTTTGTGATCGTATTTAAATTCGTTCTGAAAAATTAAATTACATTTTTTTAGTACGTTAATTGATGCTATATTTTCAACATAAGCCCTTCCTACAATTTCTTCAATATTTAAAATTGAAAATGCATATTTTATGCTAGCCTTTGCTGCTTCAGTTGCATAACCTTTTCCCCAGTGCTTTTTATAAAACCGAAAACCTAAATCAACCTCATTTTTTGATTCTTCAAATCTTAATCCACACCAACCTAAAAATTCATTCGTATCTTTTAAGCAAACTGCCCATCTTCCATAGCCATTTTGTTTATAATCTGAATATTTTTTTATAAAATTAGTTGCTTCATCTAAGGATTTAAATGCTTTATTTCCAGTGTGTTTAATAACATCCTTGTCGTTATTTAAATGATAAAAATGAAATCCATCCGAAGAAAGAAATTCTCTTAAATATAAACGTTCAGTTTCTAAAATAATTTTCATAATATTGATACAAAATACAAAATACTATTTAAATGCAAAACATTGAAATTAAAATAATTCCTACCAAAAATATACTCTGTATTTTACCTTTATTAAAAGAGTTAAATTCAACAACTAACGAAACTGTTTTAGAAAAAAGGTTATTAGAAATGACAACCCAAAATTACAAATGTGTGGGAATGTATTTAAATAATAAATTGATAGGAATATCTGGCTTGTGGTTTTTAACTAGACATTACTGTGGAAAAACTGTAGAACCAGATCACGTAATTATAAGTTCTAAATATAGAAATAAAGGTTTAGGCAAAGTATTACTTAATTGGATATATAATTACGTACAAAGTATTGGTTATGAAGCTTCTGAATTAAACACCTATATTGAAAATATAAAATCACATAAATTTTATGAAGATGAGGGCTATAAAAAGTTAGGATATCACTACTTAAAAATATTTTAAAAATCTTTAAAAAACGTTTGTCTAATAGCAAAAGGATTGTATATTTGCCGAACCAAATTGCGAGAGTAGCTCAGTTGGTAGAGCTTCAGCCTTCCAAGCTGACTGTCGCCGGTTCGAGCCCGGTCTCTCGCTCACAAAAAAGCCAAACTTTCGTTTGGCTTTTTTTATTTTAACTTGTGCCCAAAAACCAATAATAATACAATTGGAATACCCAATAATAAAACAGTTGTAAAGCTGGTTGTAAATATAGTTGGATACACTAATAACATTAAAGCATAACCACCAATAGCACCTCCTAAATGTGCTGAATGACCTACGTTTCCTAATTGTTTTTTCATTCCATAAATAGAATATAATAAATATCCTAAACCAAAAATATAACCTGATATTGGAATTGGCAGTGGAAACATATATAATTTCATATCTGGATTTAATAATATAGCTGCATAAATAATTCCTGCTACTGCTCCTGAGGCACCTACAGCGCTATAATACAATTCTTTTTTATGAAAAAACAAAGTAAAAACACTTCCTGCAATTAAGCTTCCTATGTAAAGAATTAGAAACTTAACTAACCCTAATTTTAAAATTATAATTGGAGCAAAAATGTATAAAACATACATATTCAACAATAAATGCATATAATCAACATGTAAAAATCCTGAAGTAAACATTCTAATTTTTTCACCTCTATTTATGGCTCCTATTTGAAATTTATACTTATCAAAAAAGAACCGATCACTAAATCCTTTCATTGAAAATAATACATTGGCAATAATTATAATTAAAAGTACTGGGTTAATATTCATTTTATAACAAGTTTTATATTTGGTGAAAATACAAAAAAAGCTGATATTGATTTATTAGTTTATGAAGTATTAAAAATTAAATACGATATTTGTATTCTTAAACATGGATCTACTCATTTATATAGTAACATACCCTTTAATTTGGTTTATTTCGATATTACCATTTAGGGTTTTATATTTTATTTCAGATGGTGTTTATTTGTTCATTTATTATATAATTGGCTATCGAAAAAAAGTAGTTTTAGCAAATTTAAAATTAGCATATCCTAACAAACCTCTAAAAGAGTTAATTGAAATACGAAAAAAATTCTACCATCATTTTGTTGATATGTTTTTGGAGATGGTAAAATCTTTTACTATTTCTAAAGAAGGAGTTTACAAAAGATATAAATATATCAATGTAGATTTATTAACTGAAATGTATAAAGATGGTAAAAGTGCTATTCTTATGGGCCCACACTATGCAAATTGGGAGTGGATAATGAGTATAGATTCTTTTGTTGAATATAAAGGTTATGCTGCATACACTACAGTAAATAATAAATATTTTAACAAAAAAATATTAAAATCTAGAGAAAAATTTGGTACTAATTTAGTACCAACATCCAAAATTATATCTGAAATTCAATTCAATAAAAAGAACAATATACAAGCAATGTATGGTTTGTTAAGTGATCAATCTCCTCAATTGAAAAAAACTTTTTATTGGAGAAAATTTTTTGGTATTAAAGTACCTGTGCATACTGGAGCTGAAATGCTTGCCAAAAAATACAATTTAAATGTGGTTTATATGAATGTTAAAAAAGTTAAACGAGGCTATTATGAAACTACATTTAGCTTAATAACTAATGATACAACAAAACATTCAAATTATGAAATAACCGATATTTTTATTGATAACGTTGAAAAGCAAGTACATGAACAACCTGAATATTACTTTTGGACTCATAAACGCTTCAAACACAAAGATAAAGTTCCTGTTGAATAGTTTAAATTTGAAAATAAAATATAGACATGTTAATCTTAACTTGATTTAGTATCGATTTAAAAGTAAACCCCTTTTTTAAAATCTGAAGTGTGAGATTCCCAGTCAAGCTGAGAATGACATTTTAAAGTAAAACTTCGACAAGCTGAGAATGACATTATTTAGATTTCTGTTTTAGGTATTTTATTTTATTTAGTTAAACTAAACCTAGCCCCAAAAACATACATATTTTCAATAAAAGTAAAACTCTGAGATGCCGAATCTGCTTTATCTTTTGTGGTTCTAATATCCTGCATATTTATATAACCTGCTTTAAAGTTAGATTGTATAAAAAAGTGTTTGAAAAAAGTAATATTTAATCCTGCATGTGCTGAAAATCCATAACCTGATACGTGGAATTCATCATATCGTTCTTTTCCTAATAACGTTGTATTTGTTTTTGGGTACAAAATACCAACTCCAATACCTTCTGTTAAATTAATATCTATATTTTTTATTGAAAATTTCAACCAATTATCTAAATTATCAAATCTACTAACCTCCACATTTACATAATTTAAACCATCTGTATGTTCAAATAATAAAAAGTCGCTACTTAAAACTTTATCTTGATTGCTATAAACGCCATCAAAACCACCGCCAGTATTTATTACGCCATTCATTTTTACCGTTTGGTCATTTCTCATAACATATTTCATATGATCTAAACCAATGGAAACCGTATAATGTTCTTTTAAAAAATAACCTATTCTAAAATTAGTTTGTGGAATGGTCAATTCATCTAACTTTAAAAAATAAATTCCGAATGGTTTAGGTTTATCATCTGCTTTAACATTATTTAAAGTAAATCTATAATCTGTGCCTTTAAATGTAATATCTGAAGTTGAATAATGATCTCTGTTCCATCCCCAATACACAAAAAACTTTCCTTTATTTGAACCTGCATCATTATAATTTAAGTCTTGAGATTTTACTACTTCTTGCGAAAAAGCTATTGTACTACTTAAAAATAATAGCGTTAAAATTAAATTTTTCATTTTTTATTTTATAATTATAGATTTTATTTCTTTTATAAATCGTTGTGCTAATTCATCAGCGCTATTTTGGGAATTACTTTCTGTATAAATTCTAATAATAGATTCGGTATTAGACTTTCTCAAATGCACCCATTCTGATTGAAAATTAATTTTTACGCCATCAATTGTAATTACGTCTTCATTTTTATAGCTTGAAGCAATTGTATTTAAAATTGCATCCACATTAATTTGAGGTGTTAATTCAATTTTATTTTTACTCATATAATAATTAGGGTAACTATTTCTTAATTCTTTACAAGACATTTTTGAAGTTGCTAAATGCGATAAAAATAACGCCACACCAACTAATGAATCTCTTCCGTAATGTGATTCAGGATAAATAATACCACCATTTCCTTCACCTCCAATAACTGCATTATTTTTCTTCATTAATTCAACAACATTTACTTCACCAACGGCACTTGCGGTATAATTTCCACCATGTTTTTGAGTAATGTCTCTTAATGCTCTTGAAGATGACAAATTTGAAACTGTATTGCCTTTTGTTTTACTCAACACATAATCTGCACAAGCTACTAAGGTATATTCTTCACCAAACATAGAGCCATCTTCATTAACCAATGCTAATCTGTCTACATCAGGGTCTACAACAATTCCCAAATCTGCATTTTCTTTAACAACTAATTTAGAAATAACCGATAAATGTTCTTTTAAAGGCTCTGGGTTGTGTGGAAATTCTCCATTAGGTTCGCAATATAATTCAACACAATTAACACCTAATTTTTCTAATAATGCTGGAATTGCAATCCCACCAGTTGAATTTACTGCATCAACTACTACTTTAAATTTCGCTTTCTTTATGGCTTCAACATTCACTAACTCTAAACTTAAAACCTCTCTAATATGCTTATTAATATAGTGTTGTTTTTTTCTGAATTTACCTAGATTATCAACTTCAGAAAAAATATAACTATCATTTTCTGCAATTTTCAATACTTCTTCACCATCAGTAGCATTCAAAAATTCACCTTTATTATTTAGTAATTTTAATGCATTCCATTGTTTTGGGTTATGGCTTGCAGTAATTATAATTCCACCATCAGCCTCATCTAACTGTACGGCAACTTCAACTGTTGGAGTTGTAGATAAACCTATGTCTGTAACATTAATTCCTAGCCCTACAAGCGTGTTCCCAACCAAACTACTTACCATTTTACCTGAAATCCTAGCATCTCTCCCTAAAATTACAGTCAATTTTTCTTTTTTAGTTTGATTTTTAAGCCACATACCATACGCTGCAGCAAATTTAACAGCGTCAATTGGGGTTAAGTTGTTATTAACCATTCCTCCTATAGTACCTCTTATTCCTGATATTGATTTTATTAATGACATTTATTAAATTTATGTAAAGCAAAGATAATTTTTATAGTTGTAATAGCGAAAAAAAAGCTGTATCGTTTGATACAGCTTTTTAAAATTATATTGAAAAGAAAATTTTATTTTCCTTCCATTTTTTTCTTTAATGCAGCAAGATCTCCACCTAAATCACCAAGAGTTGTTTTATCTGCAGCTTCAGATTTTTTCTGAGCTACTTTGATATTTTTCTCTTCTTGTGCTTTAAATATTGATGTATGAGAAGCTACAACACGTCTAAATTCTTTGTTAAACTCAATAACTTTAAATTTAGTTGTCTCTCCTTTTGCTAATTTAGTACCATCTTCTTTGGCTGTAAAACGACTTGGAACAAATGCTTCAACTCCATCTTCAAATGAAACGATTAATCCTTTATCATTTTTATCTTTTACAGTTCCTTCATGAATAGAATTAATAGTGAATTTTTCTTCATGTTTATCCCAAGGATTTTCAGTAGTTTGTTTATGACCTAAATTTAATTTACGTCCTTCAACATCTAATTCTAAAACTTGAACTTCTAATTTATCTCCTACAGATGTAAAATCTGAAGGGTGCTTAATTTTCTTAGTCCAAGAAAGGTCTGAGATGTAAACTAAACCATCAATTCCTTCTTCTAACTCAACAAATACACCAAAGTTTGTATAATTACGAACTGTACCTGTGTGTGTTGAACCAACTGGATATTTTTCAGTGATTGCATTCCAAGGATCTGGATGTAATTGTTTAATACCTAAAGACATTTTTCTATCTTCCCTATCTAAAGTTAAAATTTGAGCTTCAATTTCATCACCAACTTTAACAAAATCTTGAGCTGAACGTAAGTGTGTTGACCAAGACATTTCAGAAACGTGAATTAAACCTTCAACACCCTGTGCCACTTCAATAAATGCACCATAATCAGCAATTACAACTACTTTACCTTTTACTATATCTCCTACTTTTAGAGTATCATCTAAAGCTTCCCAAGGATGAGCATTTAATTGTTTTAACCCTAATTGAATTCTTGTTTTCTCATCATCAAAATCAAGAATTACAACGTTTAATGTTTGATCTAATTCAACCACTTCACTTGGGTGGTTAATTCTAGACCAAGATAAATCTGTAATGTGAACTAAACCGTCAACACCACCTAAATCAACAAATACACCGTAAGAAGTAATATTTTTAACAACACCTTCTAATACTTGTCCTTTTTCTAATTTACCAATAATTTCTTTTTTCTGAATTTCAATATCAGCTTCAATAAGAGCTTTGTGAGATACTACAACATTTTTAAATTCGTGGTTGATTTTTACAACTTTGAATTCCATTGTTTTCTCAACGTATTGATCGTAATCTCTAATTGGCTTCACATCAATTTGAGAACCTGGTAAGAATGCTTCAATTCCAAAAACATCAACAATCATACCTCCACGAGTTCTACATTTAACAAAACCATTAACAACTTCACCTGTTTCATGAGCATTATTAACACGTTCCCAAGCTTTTATAACTCTAGCTTTTTTGTGTGATAAAACTAATTGACCTGTACTATCTTCTCTTTTATCAACTAAAACTTCAACAATATCTCCTACTGCTAAACCTGGATTGTAACGAAATTCGTTTAAAGATATAACACCTTCAGATTTTGAATTAATGTCAATAATTGCTTCACGATCTGTTTTTCTAATTACAGTTCCTTCAATTACTTCACGCTCATTAACTAAACCTAATGTTCCTTCCAAAGCAGCTTCAAATGCTTTTAAGTTATCCTCATCAACAGCTTCAATTCCTTCTTCAAATTTGTACCAATCAAAATTTGCTAAAAATTCTTCAGGATTCACAACTTCTACTACTGGAGCCTCAACAGCTTCTTCAGTAACTTCTTTTTTAGCTTTCACTTTTGGAGCTTCTTCAACTACTTCAGCAACTTCTTTTTTAGCTTTCACTTTTGGAGCTTCTTCAACTACTTCAGCAACTTCTTTTTTAGCTTTCG
>NZ_JASFZF010000010.1:0-5077 GCF_046055765.1 Lutibacter sp.
AATTTATTTTAATTATCAAAAATTTAAGAATGCCTCAAATATTACTCATTAATTTTATGATTATAATAATTCTAAAACTAAACCATTAAAATTATAACTATTCTTAAACTAAAAAAACTTCCTAATTTTAAATTGGGAGTTAAATTTATTCTAATTTTGCGATCATTAATTTAAAATTTATGAATGCACATTTATTTCTAGAGACCTTTATTCTAAATTGGGAAATTATATTGTTGTTCTTTGTAATTGCAATTTTGTATTCATCGGTTGGCTTTGGTGGTGGATCTAGTTATTTAGCCGTTTTAGCATTGAGTTCATTAGCTTTTACACAACTTAGAGCAATTGCGTTATTATGTAATATTGTTGTTGTTTCAGGTGGAACTTTTTTATATATTAAAAACAACTTGTTTAATTGGAAAAAAATAGTACCTCTAGTGCTAATGAGTATTCCACTTGCATTTATTGGCGGATATTTAAAAATTAGCCAAACATTTTTCTTTATTTTATTGGGAATTACGCTGTTAATTGCTGCAATTTTAATGTGGAGTTCAAAATATATTTCAAAAAAAGCAAAATACTCAAATTTTAAAAATTCTTTAACTAAAGATGTTTCTTACGGTGGATTTATAGGATTTGTTTCTGGAATGATTGGAATTGGTGGAGGCATATTTTTAGCTCCATTATTACACTTAACAAAATGGGATACACCAAAAAGAATAGCAGCCACTTCTAGCTTTTTTATATTGGTTAATTCAATAGCTGGTTTAGGTGGTCAATATTTTAATCCAAATTTTTCTATAAAACCTACAATTACTATTATTTTAATGTTTACCGTTTTAATTGGTGGACAAATAGGATCAAGACTTAGTGTTCAATTAATTTCTCCATCAAACATAAAAAAAGGAACTGCACTATTAATTGCCTTTGTAGGTCTAAGAATTTTATTAAAACATTTAACCTAAAAAAACCATATTACTCCTGTTTTTCATATTTAATTATTTTTAAAATAATAGTTATTTTACCAAACTTACGATAACGTATTCGTAATTTTTCAATACATTCATTAGTAAATTATCTATTTTTGTAACAATTCTACAAATAGATTTATGATGATGAAACAAGGACTTTACTTACCAGAATTTGAACATGAAAACTGCGGCGCTGGCTTTATCTGTAACTTAAATGGAGATAAAACAAATCAAATAATACACGATGCCTTAAATATTTTAGTAAAACTAGAACACCGTGGCGGTGTTAGTTCTGATGGTAAAACTGGTGATGGTGCTGGGATTTTAATTGATATTCCTCACGAATATTTTAATAGAGTTTGTGATTTTAAATTACCCGCCAGAAGAGAGTATGCAGTAGCAATGACTTTTTTGCCAAAAAATAAAAATCAATACAATTACTGTAAAAAACTATTCGAAAAAGAAATTACAAATCAAGGTCTTGAAATTTTAGGTTGGAGAATTGTTCCTGTAGATTCTTCTCAACTAGGGCAAATTGCGTTAGACAAAGAACCAACTATCATTCAAATTTTTGTTGGCAAGGGAGAAATTAAAGAAGAAATTATTTTTAAAGCCAAACTATACGCTGCCAGAAAAATTACAGAGCATGCAATAGCAGCTTCAAAAATATCTCAAAGCAATTACTTTTATGTTACAAGTTTTTCTCATACAACCTTAATATATAAAGGTATTATTATGCCTGAAGATATTGGGCCGTACTTTATTGACTTACAACAACCCGATTTAGTAACACGTTTAGCCTTAGTACATCAGCGTTTTTCTACCAACACCATGCCTTCTTGGGAATTAGCACAGCCATTTAGATATATGTGTCAAAATGGAGAAATAAATACATTAAGAGGAAATGTGAGTAGAATGCGTGTTCGTGAAGAAATTATGCAAAGTGAAATTTTTGGAGATCAAATTGAAAAATTATTCCCAATTATTTTACCCAAAAAATCTGATTCGGCTTCAATGGATATGGTAGTTGAATTACTTTCGTTATCTGGCAGATCACTTCCAGAAGTAATGATGATGATGATTCCTGAAGCTTGGGAAAAACATGCAACAATGCCTGATGAAAGAAAAGCATTTTACGAATACAATGCTTGCATAATGGAACCTTGGGATGGCCCAGCTTCTATTCCATTTACCGATGGAGATTATGTTGGAGCTTTATTAGATAGAAACGGATTAAGACCTTCAAGATATACGATTACTAAAAGTGGAAAATTAATTATGTCTTCAGAAATTGGTGTTGTAGATATTGCTCCTGAAGATGTAGAAAAACATGGTAGACTAGAGCCTGGAAAAATGTTTTTAGTAGATATGAATGAAGGTAGAATTGTTGATGATGAAGAAATAAAAGAGAAAATTGTTTTAGAAAGGCCTTATAAAAAATGGCTCGATAAAACTAGAAAAAATCTAACTGAAATACCAAACTCAAATGAAGCGCATCCTATAGAAGCAATAGATTTAAAAACTCGTTTAAGGTTATTTAATTACACAACAGAAGATATTCAAACAGTAATTATACCTATGGCTCAAAACGGAAAAGAGGCCTTAGGTTCTATGGGAATTGATACTCCTCTTGCAGTATTATCGGATAGACCTCAGTTAATTTCAAATTATTTTAAACAACTATTTGCTCAGGTTACTAATCCTCCTTTGGATGGAATTAGAGAAGAAATAGTTACAGATATTAGCTTAGCTTTAGGAAAAGACAGAAACATTTTTAGCATTTCTGAGAGACAATGTAGAAAGCTTAGAATTCAAAACCCCGTAATTTCAAACAATGATTTAGAAAAAATAAGACATATTTCTTTAAATGATTTTAAAGCTATTACTATTGAAATTCTTTATAAAAAAGAAAAAGGGTTAAACGGCTTAGAAGATGCTTTAGAAAATGTGATTTTACAAGTTTCAAAAGCAGTAGATAAAAAAACAAACATTATTATTTTATCAGACAGAAGTGTAAATGAAGAAAACGCTCCTATTCCTGCTTTATTAGCGTGCTCTTATGTGCATCATTCATTAAACAGACTTAGAAAACGTTCTTATTTTGATATTGTTATAGAATCTGCAGAGCCCAGAGAACCTCATCAATTTGCAACATTATTTGGTTATGGAGCAAGTGCAATTAATCCATATATGGCCAATGAACTTATTCGTTTACAAGTTCAAAAAGGATTTATAAAAGGTTTAGACGAGCAGCAAGCTGTTGACAATTTTAACAAAGCTATTGGAAAAGGAATTTTAAAAATTATGAATAAAATTGGAATCTCTACGTTACACTCTTATAGAGGTTCTCAAATTTTTGAAATTGTAGGTTTCAATTCTAAATTTGTTAAAAAATACTTCCCTTATACAACGTCAAGAATTGAAGGAATTGGATTGTACGAAATTGAAAAAGAAATATCTAAACGTTATGAATACGCCTACCCTAAAACACTCATTAAAAATAGATTAGGACTAAATATTGGAGGTCATTACAGATGGAGACGAAACGGAGAGAAACATCTATTTAACCCAACAACTATTTCAAAATTACAACAAGCTGTTAGGTTTAGTGATCAAAAAAGCTATGATGCTTATGCGAAAGCTGTAAACAATCAAGCTGAAAATTTAATGACTATTAGAGGTCTATTTGAATTCAACAACTTAGATCCAATTTCTATTGATGAAGTTGAACCTTGGACAGCAATTGTAAAACGTTTCAAAACTGGCGCCATGTCTTACGGTTCAATTTCAAGAGAAGCACACGAAAATTTAGCAATTGCAATGAATCGTATTGGCGGTAAAAGTAATTCTGGTGAAGGTGGTGAAGATAGAAAGCGATTTCACAAAGATGTAAATGGTGATAATAGAAATTCCGCAATAAAACAAGTAGCATCAGGGCGTTTTGGAGTTACCTCACATTATTTAACCAATGCCAAAGAAATTCAAATTAAAATGGCTCAAGGTGCAAAACCTGGAGAAGGCGGACAATTACCCGCTGAAAAAGTATTACCTTGGATTGCATCAGCAAGAAATTCTACACCTTTTGTAGGGCTAATTTCTCCACCTCCTCACCATGATATTTATTCAATTGAAGATTTAGCACAATTAATTTTCGATTTAAAAAATGCCAATAGAGAAGCACGAATTAATGTAAAACTAGTTTCTGAAGTTGGTGTTGGAACAATTGCTGCAGGTGTTGCAAAAGCAAAAGCCGATGTTGTACTTATTGCTGGTTACGATGGTGGAACTGGAGCTTCACCTTTAACATCTTTAAAACACGCCGGTTTACCTTGGGAACTTGGTTTAGCTGAAGCACAACAAACATTGGTTTTAAATAACTTAAGAAGTAGAATTGTAATTGAATGTGATGGACAATTAAAAACTGGTAGAGATGTTGCTATCGCTGCACTTTTAGGAGCTGAAGAATTTGGTTTTGCTACAGCACCTTTGGTTGCATCAGGTTGTATTATGATGCGTAAATGTCATTTAAATACATGTCCGGTGGGAATTGCAACTCAAGATAAAGAGTTACGTAAAAACTTTAAAGGAACTCCAGAACACGTCATTAATTTCTTCTTTTATATTGCTGAAGAATTAAGAGGTATAATGGCACAATTAGGTTTTCGTACAATGGATGAAATGATTGGGCAAACTTCAAAAATAAATGCCAACAAAGCAATTACACATTATAAAGCTAAAGGTTTAGATTTATCATCAATTTTACACGTTCCAGAAGACTATCGTAAAATGTCTTTAAAAAATACTAAAAAACAAGAGCACTTTTTAGATAATGTCCTTGATTTTCAAATTCTAAAAGACTCACACAGAGCTTTATTTAGAAAAGAAAAAATGACTTTAAACTATCCATTATCTAATACTAATCGTTCTGTAGGTGCTATTGTAAGTAATGAAATTTCAAAAGTTTATGGGCATTTAGGCTTACCTGAAGACACTTTAAACATTAACTTTAAAGGTTCAGCTGGTCAAAGTTTTGGTGCATTTGGGACTCATGGTTTAACTTTCACTATAGAAGGAAACACCAATGATTATTTAGGAAAAGGTTTATCTGG
>NZ_JASFZF010000011.1:0-12557 GCF_046055765.1 Lutibacter sp.
TTTAGAATTAAGGGAATACCTTCACCTAGTGGAAGTATAAGAAAACAAACAGGTTATGTAAAAATGCCAAAAACAAGTTTAGCAAAAGCAACTGTAAGTGCAATTTTATTAGACTTTGATTTTGATTTAGTTTTAAATACTTCAGGTTTTACGGTTAAAGTACCTGGTCAAGGAGCTGTTGTAGTAAGAGGTAATAGAATGAATGCACAAGCTAAAAAAGCAATAGCTAAAGCTAAAAGAGGAGACGTAGTTACAATATTTGCAATAAAATCTGCGTTAGCAGGGAATACAACTTATAAAATTAAAGAAGCATCTGCAGTTAGTATAGAAATACAATAAAATAATATTTAAATGATGAACAAGAAAAATATTGGAATTTTTATTTTGGCATTTATGTTATATAGCTTAACATACGCACAGTCAAATTTATTGAATGCACATAAGCCTTCTAATATTGGTGTAAAAACAAACGAGCAATTGGCTATTGATAATGATAAACCATTAGAGTATGGCTATATTGATGATAGAGATATTTTATGGTCTAAAGTTGTTTGGGAGTTTATTGATTTAAATGAGCGCATTAATTTGCCAATGTATTACCCTGTTGATACTACAAATGTATCCAAAAATAGACGTTCTCTTTTTGATACATTATTAAGAGGTATTAAAAGTGGTGTAATTACAGAAGTTTATGATGATTCCTATTTTACAGCAAAAATGACAAAAGCAGAAATAGGTAGTAAACTATATAGAGTTGATACAACTGAAGCTGGTATAGACGAGTTAAATGCTGGAGTTACCAATATTGAAGAATATATTGATAAAATTAACTTAACCTCTCAAGACATTGAAGGGTTTAAAATTAAAGGTTTATGGTATTTTGATAAGCGTCAAGGTGAATTAAAATATAGGCTACTTGCTTTAGCACCAGTTGCGCCAGATGTTCAAATAATGGGAAGAGAAGATATGGATATTTCTGAACAATTAGCACTATTTTGGGTTTGGTTTCCAGATGCTAGACAAACACTTCATGATATGAAAGTTTTTAACTCGAAAAATTCAGCTTATCCAATTTCATTTGACCATTTATTGAATGCTCGAAGATTTAATTCTATTATCTATAGAGAGGAAAACATTTATGGGGATAGAGATGTCGCTCAATATGTGAAAGGAAATGCTTTATTCCAAGTTATTGAGTCTAATAAAATTAAAGATGAAATTAGAAATAAAGAATTAGATATGTGGAATTATTAAATTCCTGAAAATTAAAAACAAAAAACTCTTGCCATTTGCAAGAGTTTTTTGTTTTTAGGACTTAAATTTGTTTTATGCATGTAGATTATATAATTGTTGGTTTAGGGCTAGCCGGATTAGCTTTCACTAAAGAATTAGAACAGAATAATAAAACGTTTATAGTGTATGAAAATGGTTCTCAAAATTCTTCAATTGTTGCTGGAGGAATGTATAATCCTGTGATTTTAAAAAGGTTTACACCCGTTTGGAACGCAGTTGAGCAATTAAAAATAGCTTTGCCTTTTTATGCAAGTTTAGAAAATAAATTTAAAAATAAATATGATTATTCCGTACCAATTTATCGTGTATTTAAATCGGTTGAAGAACAAAATAATTGGTTTATAGCTTCGGGTAAAAGGCAACTTTCAAATTATATGGATTCAAAGGTAATTCATGAAAAGCATGAAGGGATTTTAGCTAATTATGGTTTTGGGAAATTGATAAATACTGGAAGAATTGAGACTAAAGCATTACTTGAAGACTACAAAAAATATTTATCAGAAAAAAATATTATAAAAAATGAGAATTTTGAACATTCTAAATTAAATATTAACGAAACTGAAGTAAACTATAAAGGAATAAAAGCATCTAAAGTTGTTTTTTGTGAAGGTTTTGGATTGAAAAAAAATCCATTTTTTAATTATTTACCAATGCAAGAAGCAAAAGGAGAGTTGTTAATAATAAAAGCCATCAATTTAAATATTAATTTTGTAATAAAAGCAGCCGTATTTGTACTTCCGTTAGGAAATAATTATTATAAAGTAGGTGCAACATTTAATTGGAAAGATAAAACAAAACAACCTTCAGAAGAAGGTAAGAAAGAACTAATTGATAAGTTAAATTCATTTTTAACGGTACCATATACTATTATTGAACATTTAGCAGGAATAAGACCAACGGTAAAAGATAGAAGACCGTTATTAGGAGTACACCCAAAATATAAAAACTTAGCAATTCTAAATGGCTTAGGAACACGAGGAGTGATGATTGCTCCTATGGCATCAAAAGTATTGTATAATTATTTAGAAAAAAACATTGAAATAGATAAAGAGATTTCTATTGCCCGTTTTTAGTAATTTTCTTAAAGTTAGCATCATAAGACACAAATAAGTTAATCCAAATTATTCTTGAAAGCCGAACAGTTAGTGGTGAAGATAAAATTAAAATAGCAACAATTGGAATGAAACTTTGAAGTAAACTTAAATTAAATACAAGCGATGAAATAATAAAAGTAACGATAGCTAACCCAACTGTAAGTCCATAATTAACATACATTGCACCATAAAAAAAAGAAGGTTCCATCATATTTTTAAAGTTGCATTTTGGACAATTATCATGCATTTTAAAGGCTCTATGAAGTTTAAACATATTTTTTTCAATCATAAAGTCTCCTTCATGACATTTAGGGCATTTGTTAAAAATAATACTATATAGTTTCGTTCCTTTTTTAAACATAGACTTTGCTAAAATTATGATAGATTTGCAAAGTTAAAAATTTAGAATTAAGAATTGTAATAAAATATGCTAAACGCACATAACATATCAATTTCATTTGGAGGAACTGATTTATTTGCAGGAATAACTTTTAAGTTAGATGCTGGTAATAGAGTCGGTCTTATTGGAAAAAACGGAGCAGGAAAGTCTACGTTATTAAAAATTATAGCTAAAGAATTAGAATGTGATACTGGTACAATGGCATTTGAAAAAGACACTAGTATTGGTTTCTTAAAACAAGATATTGAATTCACATTAGGAAGAACAATTTTAGAAGAAGCGTATACAGCTTTTGTTGAAATTAAGCAAGCTGAAAAACAATTAGAGAACATTAATTATCAATTAAATGAGCGTAAAGACTATGAATCGAAAAGTTATCATGATTTATTACACGAATTAGATGATTTAACTCATAGGTATGAACTATTAGGAGGATATAGTTACCAAGGAGATACAGAAAAAATATTACAGGGATTAGGATTTAAACGTGAAGATTTTGGGAAGCTAACTGAAACTTTTTCGGGTGGTTGGAGAATGCGAATTGAATTGGCGAAATTATTACTTCAAAAAAATGACATTTTATTGCTTGATGAGCCTACAAATCATTTAGATATTGAATCAATTATTTGGTTAGAGAATTTCTTAAAAAGTTATTATGGAGCTGTGGTTTTAGTTTCACATGATAAAATGTTTTTAGATAACGTTTCTAATAGAACTATTGAAATTTCTTTAGGGAAAATTTACGATTACAATAAGCCTTACACTCAATTTTTAGTTTTAAGAAAAGATATTAAAGAAAAACAAGCGCAGGCACAAAAAAATCAAGAGAAGGAAATAAAACAAACAGAACAACTTATAGAAAAATTTAGATATAAAGCTTCAAAAGCAGCATTTGCACAATCGTTAATAAAAAAATTAGATAAAGTTGAACGTATTGAAGTTGATGGTGATGATAATGCAGTATTAAATGTGCGTTTTCCAGTTTCTATTCAGCCAGGTAAAATAATTTTTGAAGGAGAAAACCTAGCGAAAAATTATGATGATAATCAAGTATTAGAGCATATAGATTTATTAATTGAGCGGAATAGTAAAATTGCTTTTGTTGGTCAAAATGGACAAGGGAAATCAACATTGGCCAAAATGATGGTTGGTGATATTGATTTTGATGGAAATTTAAAGTTAGGGCACAATGTTCAAATTGGGTATTTTGCTCAAAATCAGGCGGAATATTTAGATGGTGAGAAAACGGTATTACAAATTATGGAAGATGCTTCAACAGATGCTAATAGAACTAAAATAAGAGATATGTTAGGTTCTTTTTTATTTAGAGGCGAAGAGGTTGATAAAAAAGCAAAAGTTCTTTCAGGAGGTGAACGTAACCGATTAGCGCTGTGTAAAATGTTGTTAAATCCATTTAATGTTTTAATTATGGATGAGCCAACAAATCATTTAGATATTGCTTCAAAAAATGTATTGAAACAAGCCTTACAAAGTTTTGAAGGAACCTTAATTTTAGTTTCTCATGATCGTGATTTTTTACAAGGGTTAAGTAATAAAGTGTACGAATTCAAAAATAAAGTTATTAAAGAGTATTTAGGAGATATTAATTATTATTTAGAACGGCATAATCTAGAAAATTTTAGAGAAGTAGAAAAAAGGACTGTTGAAAAAACGAATACGAAGTCAACTGGAAAAGAAGCTTATTTAGAAAAAAAACAACAAAAAAAATTAACAAAGCAGCTAACAAATAGGTTAAGTAAAGTTGAAAAAACGATAACGAATTTAGAAAATGAAATTTTGAATTTAGATGCGGAAATATTTGAAAATCCGGATGAAGTGAATACAAATCCAGATTTCTTTAAAAATTATCAGGCTAAAAAGGATGAACTTGATGAGTTAATGGAAGATTGGGAAGAACTTCAAGAAAAAATTGAAAAAACTTAAACTTGTTCTTAATATCTAAAAATAGTAGAATTCAGCAAATTCAATTTTCAGAACTGGAAGATAAAGGTGTTTCTTTATTTATTAAGCGTGAAGATGAGTTGCATCCATTTATTTCAGGTAATAAATACCGAAAATTAAAATACAATTTAGTTGAAGCTTATGAGAAAAACCATCATACGTTATTAACATTTGGTGGTGCATATTCTAATCATATAGCTGCTACAGCTGCAGCAGGGTTTGAACATAATTTTAAAACAATTGGTGTAATTAGAGGCGATGAATTAGCTAACGATTTAGATGAAGTTATAAAAAATAACCCAACATTAAAATTTGCATCAGAACACAATATGCAGTTTCATTTTGTTTCAAGAAGTGATTATAGAAGTAAAACTTCTCATAAATTTATTGATGATTTAAAAGAAAAATTTGGTAATTTTTATTTAGTTCCAGAAGGAGGTACTAATAATTTTGCTGTAAAAGGCTGTGAAGAAATTTTAACGGAAGAAGATCATAAATTTGATATTATTTGTTCAGCTATTGGTACTGGTGGAACAATTTCAGGACTGATAAATTCAGCAAAAAAACATCAAAAAGTTATTGGTTTTCCTGCTTTAAAAGGTAATTTCCTTCAACATGAAATAAAAAAATATGTATTAAGAACTAATAATTGGAGTTTAAACACGAATTATCACTTTGGAGGATATGCTAAAATTTCAGAAGAATTAATTACATTTATCAATAAATTTAAAAGGGAAACCCAAATACCTCTTGATCCTGTTTATACTGGAAAAATGTTATTTGGTATCATAGATTTAATTAAAAATGATTATTTTAAAAAAGGAACTAAAATTTTAGCAATTCATACGGGAGGTTTACAAGGAATTGAAGGAATGAATTTGATACTAAGAAAGAAAAAATTGCCACAAATAGTATAACTTATGAAGTTGAAATATATTTTTATTACGCTATTAACAATTGGTTTGCTATCGAATTGTAAATCGAAGAAAAAAGCTGTATCTAAAAGTAAAAAAGAACAAGTAGTAATTAACCATAACAGTAGTAAAACAACTATAAAGCATATAAAGGTTTCAAATACACCAATTACAAACTCAACAATTAAATATATTGATACCTATAAAAATACAGCTATGGAATCTATGCGAAAGTATAAAATACCTGCAAGCATTACGTTAGCACAAGGTATTTTAGAATCATCGAGTGGAAATAGTGAATTAACAAGAAAATCAAATAATCATTTTGGAATTAAATGCCACAAAGGTTGGAAAGGTAAACGTGTTTATCATGATGATGACAAAAAGGACGATTGTTTTAGAGTGTATAAAGATCCTATAAATTCATTTAAAGATCACTCACAATTTTTAACAGGAAGAACCAGGTATGCGAAGTTATTTAAATTTAAAAAAGGAGATTATGTTAGTTGGGCAAAAGGTTTAAGTGAAGCAGGTTACGCTACAGACAGAAGATATCCAGCGAAACTAATTGCATTAATTGAAAAGTACGACTTACATAAATATGACACTGAAGTCTTAGGTAAATCTTATGAAATTCCAGTAGAAAAAAATATTAAAAATCACATTGTTTTAAAGGGAGATACGCTGTATTCTATTTCAAAAAAGTATGGTTTAACGGTTGAAGAATTGAAACGTTTGAATGACCTAAATTCTAATGAGATTAGTATAGGGCAAAGTTTACATTTAATAAAATAAAAAAGAGGCTGCCTAAAAAGTAATTACATGTGTCATTTTGAACAAAGTGAAAAATCTCAACATCTTAATATACGGATATTTAATTTCAATGAGATTCTTCATTTCCATTCAGAATAACACTTTTTAGACAGCCTCTTTTAATTCATTCAAATTTAATGTTACAAGGCGGTTTTGCTAAAATCGTTTACCAAATTTTTGTTGACTAGTTTGACGAGAATTACATCCTCTACTAGCTAGGGTATTTCCCTTTCTCATGTTTTCCCATTTAGTAAACTGTTCTTCTGTAAGAATTTTTTGCATAGCTATTTTATGTTGTTGTATTCTATCTAAACGGCTACTTTTAAATTGAAATATTTCTTCAGTTGTCAACGTTTTACCATTTAGTTTTCTTTCTAGCATAGATTTTCTCATTGCTTGGAGAACTATTGCCTGATTTTTTTGTAGTTTAAAAATAGCATCTTGTTGCGATTGATTTAAATCTAGCTGTAAATTCATTTTTTTAATCTGTAACGTGGCTTGTTGTTCAGGTGTAAAGTTAGATTGATTTCCTCTGTTCCCATTTCCTTGTGCGTTTATTGAACTGCTTAGCACAAACATAATTACTAATAATCCTACTAATTTTTTCATGATATCTGTTATTTTAATTGTTTTTATAATACTAAGACATCTAAATAGTTTTAAGGTTTAAAACGTTAACACTCATTAACATTCGTTAACAGATTTTAGTTATTTCAAGGAGCAATTTCAATTACTTTATTTAGTGTATTTTTGCAAAATATGATGATGAATAAACTTTCAGATTGGTTACCAACAACTAACAAAGAGGTAAAACTAAGAGGTTGGACGGAGTTAGATGTAATTCTATTTAGCGGTGATGCTTATGTAGATCATCCTGCGTTTGGACCAGCTGTTATAGGTAGAATATTAGAAAGTTATGGGCTTAAGGTTGCAATTGTACCGCAGCCAAGTGTACATGATAATTTACAGGATTTCACAAAATTAGGAATACCTAAATTATTTTTTGGAGTAACAGCAGGAGAGATGGACTCTATGGTTAGCAACTATACTGCAAGCAAACGATCTCGTGATAAAGATGCATATACACCCAATGGAGATAAAGGTTTTAGGCCGGATTATGCTAGTGTTGTATATTCAAAAATTTTAAAAGAGAAATTTCCTGATGTCCCTGTTTTAATAGGAGGTATTGAGGCTTCACTTAGAAGAGTAACACATTACGATTATTGGAGTGATTCCTTGAAACCAAATATATTAACCGAATCAAAAGCCGATTTATTAGTGTATGGAATGGGAGAACAACCTTTAAGAGAAATTGTAAACTTATTACAAAAAGGAGTTCCGTTTTCATCGTTAAAAACAATAAATCAGACAGCTTATTTACAAAAGAATAGAGAAGCACTTCCTAAAAATAAAAAATGGGAAGATGTTAGAATTAATTCTCATGAAGTTTGTTTAAAAAGTAAAAAATCTTTTGCAGCAAATTTTAAAGTAATTGAACAAGAGTCAAATAAAATATTTGGGAGTAGAGTTTTACAAGATATTGAAGATTCAACTTTAGTAATTAATCCGCCATATTCTACCATGACAGAAAAGGAAATTGATGCTTCTTTTGATTTACCTTTTACACGATTACCACATCCAAAGTACAATAAGCGTGGTCCTATTCCAGCTTTTGAAATGATAAAATTTTCTATTAATATTCATCGTGGTTGTTTTGGAGGGTGTAGTTTTTGTACCATTTCAGCCCATCAAGGAAAATTTATTGCTAGTAGAAGTCAGGAATCTATATTGAAGGAAGTAGATAAAGTAGCAAATATGCCAGATTTTAAAGGGTATTTATCAGATATTGGAGGCCCTTCTGCAAACATGTATAAAATGAAAGGGAAGGTGCAAGAAATTTGCGATAAGTGTGTGGCTCCTTCTTGTATATCACCAGTTATCTGTCATAATTTAGATACTTCGCACAAACCATTAACAGAGATTTATAAAGCAGTAGATAAACATCCAAAGGTTAAAAAATCATTTATTGGAAGTGGAATAAGGTATGATATGTTAGTGCCTGAATTTAATAAAAAAGCAGATGTAAAAGAGTTAGAAGAATATACAGAAGAGGTTTTAACAAAGCATGTTTCGGGAAGATTAAAAGTTGCCCCTGAGCATACGTCAGATAATGTTTTAAAGCTTATGAGAAAGCCTTCTTTTAAGTATTTTCATAAATTTAAAGAGCGATTTGATAACATAAATGTTCGTAAAAAATTAAACCTTCAATTAATACCTTATTTTATTTCAAGTCACCCTGCGTGTGAATTGGAAGATATGGCAAATTTAGCTGCTGAAACGAAAGATATGGGATTTCAGTTAGAACAAGTGCAAGGGTTTACACCAACTCCAATGACTGTTGCTACGGTAATCTATTATAGTGGTTATCATCCGTACACATTAAAACCAATGAAATCTCCAAAAACTAAAAAAGAAAGAGACGAACAACATCGGTTTTTCTTTTGGTATAAAAGAGAAAATCAGCAGTGGATTAGAAATATTTTATCAAAAGTAAAGAGAGATGATTTACTTCAAAAGTTGTTACCATCAACAAATTCTTGGAAAAAAAATAAAGACGTAAAAGCTAAAAACACTTTTGATGATGCTGTTAATTTTACTTCGAGAAAGAAAAAGAAATACAATAAGAGAAAGAAAAGGTAATAATTGTACAATATAAATTTACCATAATCAAATTATATCTTAGATTTGTAGTGAAGTTTAAATACTTATTATAATGAAGAAGATTAGTCTGTTTTTTTTATTGATTTCATCAATAATAGTTGCTCAAAATAAAGTAAAAGTTGATTTAAGTAATCCAAATTCAACAATTTATACCCATTTATATTTTTTACAGTCAGATTCTTATGAGCCTGAAAAAGCGGCAACTACAATTTATGGTTTTGAAGGTGAACAAGCACAAGATGTAGCAATTAAGCTAAAGAAAATATTAGACGGAAGAGGACTAAAAGTTGATTTTAGCAAAGTACCAACCAATAAAATGTTTTCTGATACTACAGATTATAAAATTGGAAATAGGTATGTTTTATTTCCATATCAAATGCCAGAAATTTATGTTGAGAGAGTTGGAAATAACTGGTATTACTCATCTGAAACTACACATCAGGTGAATGAATTGTATAAAAAAATGTTTCCTTGGCATACCGAAAAATTGCAACAAATTATTCCTAAGTTTGGTCATCAAAGTTTTCTTAAAATAGAATTGTGGCAATATTTTGGCTTATTAATTTTACTTGCAGTTAGTACTATTTTATTTTTTATTCTCCGTAAAATTATATTTTTTATATTGCAAAAAGCACAATATTTAATTATTAATAAATCTAGTGAAAAGATTAAAAATGCATTAAAAAAATTAACTAGACCTATTGTGTTTTTACTAATTATTTGGTTTGTTAAAACATTGTTGCCTTCGTTATTATTGCATTTAGATATAAATACCATGTTGTTTTTAGGACTAAATATTATGGTAACTGTCTTTTGGATTTATGTATTCTTAAAACTTGTGAAAGTAGTTATGAGTATTTATGAGGATTTTGCTAAATCTACACACGGAAAGTTAGATGACCAATTAGTTCCTATTTTACATAATTTTTTAACAGGACTCGTAATTTTTATAGGTATATTAAAACTATTGACGCTTTTTGGAGTAGAACCTGTAACAGTTATTGCTGGTGCTTCAATTGGGGGATTAGCGGTTGCTTTAGCTTCACAAGATACTGTGAAAAACTTGATTGGAACTATCATGATTTTTATAGATAAGCCATTCCACATTGGAGATTGGATTGAAGCTGGTGAAGTTGTTGGTACTGTTGAAACTGTTGGGTTTAGATCAACTACAGTGCGTGCTGCTGATACTTCTGTATATCAAATACCTAATAGTACATTGTCTGAAATGGTTGTAAACAATAAGGGATTACGTGCTTTTAGACGTTATACAACTAATTTAGGTTTGAGATATGACACACCACCTGAATTGATTGATGCTTTTGTAAAAGGAGTTCGGAAAATTATTGAAATCCATCCAGATACGCGTGATGATGCTTTTAATGTTGAATTTACAGGATTTGGAGATTCATCTTTATTAATACTTGTAAATATGTACTTTACGGCTTTAGATTGGAATTCAGAACAATCTTCTAAGCATAATTTACATATTAAAATATTAAATTTGGCGAAAGATTTAGGTGTTGAATTTGCATTCCCATCAACTACAGTTATGATTGAGCAATTTCCAGAAAAAAAATTAGAAGAAATTGGGTATAACAAGGAAAGTGTAAGAATTAAACAAATTATTGATAAAATTAAATAAGTGAGTTTAGTAGTATAAAGTTATTGATTTTACTAATCAATAATTTTACCGTCAATAAAAGATTGCCTTTTAATTTCTATTAATCGTTGTAAAATATAATTAGTAATTTCTTTATCGTTTGTATCAAACCGTTCAATATATCTTTGATATTGTTTATAAGCAATGTTTTTGTCTTTATAATATATGTCAGAGGCTAGTGCTAATTGAAACAGTGCATTATAATTATTAAAGTTATTTTTATAAGATTTGTCAAAATAATGGATGGCTTTTTGCAGATCTTTTTCTTCTTTTGAAATTATTCCTAAGAGCATATATTGTTTATCTATCTCTGGTTTAGCATACATAATAGATTGCAATAAATACATTTTAGCTGGTTTATTATTTTCTTGCTTATAATACAAAGCTCCTAATCTGTACCAAATTTTTGGATCATTTCTATTAATTTTTAAAGCTTTTCTAAAATATTTTTCAGATAATTCATATTCTTTTAAATTCATGTAACACATACCAAACATTTCAAAAGTTGTAACAGATTTAAAATGTAAACGGTCTAATTTATTTAAATAAGTAACTGCACTTTTATAGTCTTTTAAAAAATACAATTCACTTGCTTTTAATTGAAGAAAATTTAAATTAGTACTATCAATTTTTAACCCTTTATTTATAAATAGCATTGATGAGTCTCTAACCCTTAATGTTTTAAAAAATTTAGCTAACTGATAAATGCTTTTAAGATGTAAAGTGTCTAAATTATAAGCATCTAAATAACTTTGCCCCATTTCAAATTTTTTATTCTGGTTGGATAAAGATTTAGCTAATTGAAACGGGTAATTTGGATTTAAGGAATCTTTTTTTATTAAAAACCGATAAATTTTTTCAGCATTTTTTGATTTGTTTTTTGCTAAATATAATTTACCTAAACTATTTGCAACCAATAAGTTTGAGGTGTCTTTTTTAATAATTTCTTCATAAATTTCAATTGTTTTTGAAGTAAATCCTACGGAATTATATGCTACACCTAATTTTACTTTAATTTCTTCAGTTTTTTCAATTTCTAAAGCTTCGTTGTAATAGTTTATTGCTTGATTATAATTTCCTACAG
Source organism: Lutibacter sp. (assembly GCF_046055765.1). Classification (GTDB taxonomy): domain Bacteria; phylum Bacteroidota; class Bacteroidia; order Flavobacteriales; family Flavobacteriaceae; genus Lutibacter. Next base: position 11,945 of record NZ_JASFZF010000011.1, read on the forward strand.
TTTGATAAATCGATGCTATTTTAACAAGAATTATTGAAGTTATAGGTTCTTCTTTTTTTAATAAAACCAAAGCTTCTGTGTAATTTCCTTTTAACAGTAAGTCATCTACAATAGTAAAAACCGAAGTTTGTGCTTCGGTTTTTAATGCTAACAGTATTAGTAATAATGTGACAAAAATCTTTTTCATAGCTATTTAGATTATTTTTTAAGCTAAAAGTACAACTTACTTTATACTTATTTCAATAACACCATCTTTCCCTTTTTGTCCATATTTTTTAATAGCTTTTCCCCCCTTTAAAACGTTTAAGCTTTTAATTGATTTTGGATCAATTTGAATCATATCTTCTTTAGAAATTTCTTTTCCATTTAAAATATAAAGAGGTGGATTTTTAGTATTTCCAGCATTTAGTAATATGTTGTTTTTAGCTTTGTTTTTTAGATTATCACCCTCAACTTTAAAAGCAATTGGTAAACTATATTTAACACCAACAGCATTTCCATCTTGCTTACCAGGAATCATTTTAGGTAATAAATTGATAACTCGTATTGCTTCTTCTTGAAGTGCAATATGTGGAGCTCTTGATTTAACACCTGCAATATTTCCTTCTTTATC
>NZ_JASFZF010000012.1:0-4176 GCF_046055765.1 Lutibacter sp.
TCACATATAAAAGATTCATTTCGTCCTTCACATGCCGATTTTACCTACGATAAAAAATATGGGCATAGAGATTATCGCGGTGGCGGAAGAACTTCAGCTAGAGAAACAGCCAATTGGGTTGTTGGTGGAGCAGTAGCAAAGCAAGTAATTTCTGAAATAAAAATTAATGCATTTACATCTTCAGTAGGAGATATTTTTATGGAAAAGCCATATCAGGAAGTTGATTTTAATAAAATTGAAAGTAATATTGTACGTTGCCCTGATGCTGCTTCAGCAGAAAAAATGATTGCTAAGATTGAAGAAATAAAAAAACAAGGTGATACTATTGGTGGAACAGTTACTTGTGTAATTCAAAATGTGCCTGTTGGTTTGGGTGAGCCTATTTTTGATAAATTACACGCACAATTAGGTAAAGCGATGCTATCTATAAACGCAGTAAAAGGTTTTGAATATGGAAGTGGATTTTGTGGTGCTAAAATGAAAGGAAGTGAACATAACGATATTTTTAATGAAGATGGAACTACAAAAACGAATTTATCAGGAGGAATTCAAGGAGGAATAAGCAACGGAATGGATATTTATTTTCGTGTTGCTTTTAAACCTGTAGCAACTATTATGCAAGCGCAACAAACTATTGATAAGGATGGAAATATAGTTAAAATGCATGGTAAAGGCCGTCATGACCCTTGTGTTGTGCCTAGAGCAGTTCCTATTGTAGAAGCATTAGCAGCAATGGTATTAACGGACTTTATGTTGTTAAACAATTAATAAAAAAAGGCTGAAATTTTAAATTTTAGCCTTTTTAATTACATATAATATAATATAAACATTACAGGAATTATAATACCTAATAACATATAAATTCCTCCACGCCCTGTAATACCCTTCTTACCTTTTGTAATAAAAAATGAAGTTATTACAAACAAAATAAGTGAAGCAGCAAAGATATCAGAGAACCAAGTCCAAATTCTATTTGGATTGTAGTGTAAATAATTTGTTTCAAATATTAGGGCTCGTTTTTTCAAATATTCGGCAATTCCTTTCCCGCTTTTAATATTCACATATACAGAAGATCCTCCTCTTAAGAAGATTTTAATATTGTTTTTATCAGGATAATAATGACTCTTATAGTTATTTCTATTATCAATTTTATCTAATAAAGTTAGAACATAATCTTTTGTGGTTGCTGTTTTCTCTAAGTTTATTGAAGTGGTGAAGTGCTTAATTTCAACCGAATAATTGGGATTCCAATCACTCATGTGATTTAAAGCAATACCAGAAATAGCATAGATTAATGTTGTTCCTATAAAAAAGAAACCAATGTCTCTATGAAGTATTCTACTCCATTTTCGCAATGTTTTCATAGTGAAATTCAACTATTCAGTCTTAGTCAGTGAAACATATTTTAAAGAATAGTTTGATATATGATCAATACTATCAACTTTCATTTTGTCTCTATATTGTTGAATGTGTTCTTTTTTTGCATCAAATTGTTCTTGGTTTGATTTCCCTTCAGAATGACTTTTAATGTTGTCTTCTTCCATTTGTAAACAAGTTGATTCATCTATTCGTTCTTCAACTACAACTCCAGTTAATGTAATTTCATTTCCTTTTAAAGCTTCATCAAATCGTTCATCTGAAGTTACATGAACATTACCTTTATCTGTAACCATTAGTATTTTTTTCCCGCCGTGTTTACAAACGTGATCTACAATACCGTTAATTTGAATTTCTTTGTTTACAAACTCCCCAGCCTTTGCATCAAATTCACCAATAGCTAACATTGGAGTTTCAATAGCTTTTGTTTCTTTAACTTCTTTAACTTCTTTAACTTCTTTAACTTCTTTAACTTCTTTAACTTTCTTAGTTTCTGTTTTACAAGAAATAAATGAGATTGTTAGCGCTAAAAGGAATACAATTTTTTTCATGATGATTTTTTTAAACGTTTATAAAAATGTAGCGACTAAGTTACAATTGATACAAAATAAAAAGAATGATTTAAATCAGTTTAGTGGTATTTTATGCTTATTTAATTAAAGTATTTCTTAGTTGATTATTTTTCTTGTAAGAATAACAACTACATTGTTGGTAAATCTCCATCGCCTTTTGTAGGTAAATTACTAAACCCCATTAAATATTCATCAACCTTTCTTGCAGCTTCTCTTCCTTCAGAAATTGCCCAAACAATTAAAGATTGTCCTCTACGCATATCACCAGCAGTAAAAATGTTAGGAATATTGGTTTGATATTCGTTGCCAATAAAATTACTTTTTTCATCAGTTTTAATGCTAAGTTGTTCACTTAACGTTGATTCTGGTCCGGTAAAGCCCAAAGCAAGTAATGCCAAATCACAAGACCAAGTTTTTTCTGTGCCTTCAATTTCAATTAACTCAGGTCTTTTATCAGGAATTATTTTCCATTTAACATTAATTGTTTTCAAGGCAATTAATTCACCTTTTTCATTACTAATAAATTCTTTGGTATTTATTAACCAGTTTCTGTTACAACCTTCTTTATGTGATGAAGAATTTTTTAATTGCAAGGGCCAAAAAGGCCAAGGAGTTTTAGGACTTCTGTGACCAGGAGGCTTAGGCATAATTTCAAAATTTGTAACCGATTTAGCTCCTTGTCGATTTGAAGTTCCTACACAATCTGAACCTGTATCTCCACCACCAATAACAATTACATCTTTATCTGTTGCTAAAACTTGATTTTTAATTTTTTTACCAAAAACAACTTTTGTGGCTTGCGTTAGGAAATCCATTGCTTGAACAACTCCATTTGTTTTAATTCCTGGAGTAGGTAAGCTTCTTCTTTCAGTTGCACCACCACATAAAACAATTGCATTAAAATTATTTAAATTTTTAGTTGCATAATTAACACCAACATTTACATTGGTTTTAAAGGTAATTCCTTCAGCTTCTAAAATTGAAATTCTTCTGTCTATAATTCCTTTTTCTAACTTAAAATTTGGTATTCCGTAGCGTAATAAACCACCAACTGCATCATCTCTTTCAAAAACAGTAACTGTATGTCCAGCTCTGTTTAATTGTTGGGCAGCTGCTAAACCTGTAGGTCCAGACCCTATAATTGCAACATTTTTATCTGTTTTTTTAGTAGGAAGTTGGGGTTTTATCCATCCTTCTTTAAAAGCGCGTTCAACAATATTTTTTTCAATATTTTCTATTGAAATAGGATTGTCAATAATTCCTAAAACACAAGCTTGTTCGCAAGGTGCTGGACATAAACGTCCAGTAAATTCAGGGAAATTATTCGTTGTGTGTAAAATGTATGATGCTTTTTTCCATTCACCTTTATGAACCATATCATTAAAGTCTGGAATTAAATTTCCAAGTGGACAAGCGCTATGGCAAAATGGAATACCACAATCCATGCATCGTGAGCCTTGTTTGTTTATTTCATCTTTTTTTAATGAGATAGTAAACTCATTATAATTTTTTACACGCTCTTTTACTTTTTTATATGTTTCGTCTTTTCTTTTAAATTCTTTAAAACCTGTTATTTTTCCCATAATACTACGCTGTTAATTCTTCTATCATTGGTTCTTCGGTTTCTAAACGTTTTAAAGCACGTTTATACTCTATAGGCATTACTTTCACAAAATTACTTAAGCTGGTTTTCCAATTATTTAATAAATTTTTACCTCTATTGCTATTGGTATAAATAACATGTTTTTCAATTAAGGTTTTTAGCTCATTTGCATCTTCTGTTTCAATAGGATCAAACTCTATTGTTTCAGTATTACATAATCCATTTATGAAATTATTGGTTGGATCGTAGATATAGGCAATACCACCACTCATACCTGCAGCAAAATTTCTACCTGTTTTTCCAAGTACAATTACTTTTCCACCTGTCATATATTCACATCCGTGGTCTCCAACTCCTTCAACAACTGCCGTTGCTCCTGAGTTACGAACAGCAAAACGTTCACCTGCAATACCATTAATATAAGCTTCGCCTTCAACAGCACCAAACAAACAAACATTACCAATAATTATATTTTCTTCAGCAATAAAAGTCGCTTTGACTGGTTTTTTAACAATTATTTTTGCCCCAGATAAACCTTTTCCTAAATAATCATTGGTGTTTCCTTCTATAGTGAAAGTTAAACCATGAGTCCCAAATGCACCAAAACTTTGACCAGCTGAACCT
>NZ_JASFZF010000013.1:0-15260 GCF_046055765.1 Lutibacter sp.
GTTAGTTTACCAAATTTGGCTAGTTATGGAGATTTTGATTATAATTGGACAGATGCTCAATTATTATATTCAATGGGTATTCTTGCTGACCATATCAATCCTACTGCTGCAGAAGGACAAAAATATTTATTTACCTATCTTTTATACAATAATGGTATAAATACCTTAACTATGAACATAATTAAAACAAATGGTGCTTGGGTTTTAAATAACTAAACATTCATACTGTTTTTATTCAAAAAAAAACCTCCCAATTGGGAGGTTTTTTTTTGAATAATTTTAATCTTACTCAGCCATTTTAATTAGTATTAAATAAGTCCGTTTTAGTTTATATCAATATCACTCGGAAATTATTTTAACCAATTCGTTCAAAGCCAAATAAGAGAAAGTAAGTTTAAAAATGTAAGCGAAGTTATACGAGCAGGATTAGGACTATTGGAAGAGGAAGAGAGTAAAGAAAATCTCAAATGCTAAATTTAAATTGACCAATAAAGCCGTTGGGGATTTATCGAAAATTTGGGATTATACATTTGAAGTTTGATCGGAAAAGCAGGTGGACAAATATTACGAATCGATTATTTCAAATTGTCAAGAAATTGCGAACAATCTAGATTTAGGAAAAAATATGAGGGAATTACTCAAAAATCTATTCGGACTGAAAACGAATTTACATATTATTTTCTACCAAACCTTAAATGAAAACTACGTTAAAATTACGAGAATTTTACACGAAAGAATGGATTTAAAAAAAAGAATAACCAGATAAAAACTACAAACAACAACTCATAAAATTATTGCTTACATTTGAGTGAAAATTGAAATAATAACAAAAAAATAAGATTAAAGTTAGTCGAAAATATTTAGTATTTAAACTCGCACTAATCTTATAAAAGCCCATTCTTTTAAATACATAAAAAAGTAGCTCAATTATTCTGATTGAACTACCTTTTCAAATACTATAAATTACTATAAAATAGAAAACCAAACCTAACTTTTTATAATTTTTAAAGTAACTGGTTTATCCAAATGAATTTTTGCTATATAAATCCCTGTGGGTTGATTGCTTATATCTAAGCTCACTTTACCATAAATAACAGGATATGTTTTTATGGATATTAATTGTGATTGTATGTTGTATATTGAAATTACTACCTGTTTTTCGGCTATAGGTATTGCTATTTCAAAAGTTCCATCACTTGGGTTTGGATATACTACAAAATCGTTCAATAGGCTAATAGATTTAGCATAAATTCCTTCACATGTTTTTGCCGTTTTAACTTCTAGTAAATCTCCGTGGTTAACATTTACAAAAAATACAGGAGCATTGGTCTCTAAAACTTCTTTTCCATTAACAAAAACTTTAAATGGTGCAGTTCCTTGTTCTATTTCAACTGTTGCTTTGTTTGCTTTTACACTTGATTTACCTGAAATCGTTGTTCCTGCTACTACCTCAACTACAAAACATTGTTCGTAGGTTTCTCCTGTTATTGAAATACAGAAATTATAAGTATCTGGTGTTAAATCTGAAACTGTTAAACCAGTTGTAAAACTACTTGAAATCCCTTTAATTATAGTTGTATAATTATGTGTTTCATTTGCAGTGATTATAATTTGCCCATTATTTTTGTTAGGGCAGGTTTCACTAATAATTTCAATATTAAAATTATCTGGAGAAAGAATTAAACACCCTGTAGCATCAACCAAACTACCTGGTTCACTATTTGGGCACAGGTCAACTAAATTATCTACACCATCATTATCATCATCTCCATTTGGTGTTGTATCACAAACATCTCCTTGACCGTCACCATCTGTATCTAATTGATCTGGATTTGCTATATCTATGCAGTTATCTACTGCATTATCAATTCCGTCATTATCAGTATCACTTGGTAAATTAACACCACAAATTTCAATAGTCCAACTATCAATTTGACCAACATCTGCTGGTCCACTATCTACCACCTTTAAAGTCCAATTTCCAAAAGATTCTTCACTATTAAAATTAGCTAAATTTCCTTGTGGAGAAAATACTCCAGTAAAAGGTGCTATACCAGAATTAATAGAAGTTTCAGATTCATCATCAAAAACTGTATTTGTATAGTTAATTCCACTATCACCTACATTTGCAGCTAGTATAACTGAAGTTCCTTGTGGACTCGTTAATGTTAATGTTAAATCTCCCACATATTCATGAGGAATATTTACAGTAACATTTACATCTGTTATTGATTTATTTTCAGTAACATTGATTATTGAACTTACACCAGTAGTAGTATTATCCGGTATACTCAATGGCGTATCTGAAGAAGGTATTGAACCACAAACTTCATTTGCAGTAATAAAGTTATTTATGCTGGAAAAACTACTTTCGCCACAAGCATTTATTGCTTTTACTCTCCAAAAATATGCTGTATTCAATAAAAGTGTAGAAGGGCTATAAGAATTTATAGTAACATTTGCAGATTCATCAACTGTAGAAAATGTATTATCGGTTGAAATTTCCACATCATAATTTAATGCATTTACTTCATTATCCCAACTTAATGTATATGGTTTTAAAACACTTGTAGCATTGTTTAGTGGAGCTACCAAATTAGGTGTATTAATTGTAGAAGAATAAACATCTAGACTAACAACTGTTGATTTAGTAGTTGATGTTGAATTTCCAGTTACAGAAATATTATAATTACCAACATCATTATCTTCAATATTACTTATGGTCATTTCTACAGTAGTGTTATTGGTAGTTGCAGAAGTTGGATTAAATGTAACTGTAGTACCTGTTGGGTTATTTAAGGCTGAAAAGGTTGTAGTTTCATTAAAACCTAAAAAAGTAGTATAATTAAATGTATACACTACATTGTTTGGAGTACAAATTGCTTCATTGAATGAGGCAAAATCCATAATAAATTCTGAAGTTTGAATCGTTATATTAGCATCGTTCATGGCATAAAAAATGTTTCCAACACTTTCAACTTTAATTCTTCCTACAGTTGTTGCATTATTTGGAACTACAATATCGTAAGAACCATTATTAGTAATGTTTGAAGCTAAAGTAATTGGATACGTTAAACCGCCATCTTCTGACAATAATATATTAACAAAGGAACAACTAACCGGAGCTACATTTGTATTGGCAACATCCCAAGTGATAGTTTGAGCTGTCCCTGCATCCCAAGTAATAGCAGTATTTTGAGAAGTTAAATTAAATGGTCCAGAAGTTCCATCAACAGTTATGGTAGTTTCATCACTAGCAGATTGACCTGCATTTATAAAGTTATCTCTCACAGTTACTCCAAATTGCATGGTTCTAGCTACTGAAGGTAAAACTTCATAAGTAGTAGCTAAATTACCCGCTATAACAGTACTCTGTCTAGGAAAATAACGTTTAGATGATGATGTTGGCCCAACCGATCTAAATGCTGGACCTCCAGTAGCTGTTGAAACTAAAGGATGTGTAGCTATTTCTGTATCTAATTGTTCCCAAGAGTATGTTAAATTATCTCCATCAACATCCGTTGCTGCTGCATCTAAAACAAAAGGAGTTGAAATTGGAATTGTATAGTTTATTAATGTCTCAATTGTTGGCGTATTATTTCCTGTACTTGTTAATTGAGCACAAGAACTACTATTACCTGTAGATATATTTGCCCACATCTCTCTAATACTAACCAAATGGAAATAAGAATCACTATTTGACTGTACATTGTTTGGTGCACACAAACCAGCATACGCCATAATAGTTGAACCGCTACCAGGCTCTACTGCTGTTCCACTATTTCTATTTCCGCCACCACAACTACCAGTATCACTATTAAATGTGTGATTAGCACCATATTGATGTCCCATTTCATGTGCTACATAATCTATGTCATACGCATCTCCTATTGGAGCATTAGTACCTGTTATTCCTCTTGCTTTACTTGTAGTACAAGGAGATCTTAGTTGAGCTAAACCACCACCACCAGTACTAAAAGTATGTCCAATATCATAATTTGCAGAACCTATCACGTTATCTATTACTGTTTGACTATCATCTATTAATGTTGAAGAATCATTGTTTGCTAAGTTATCAGTTGCAGCATCTAGAAAAATAACATCGGGTTCATTTGCTACTAATACCATTGTTAAGGCAACATCTCTTTCAAAAACACCATTTACCCTAGTCATAGTAATATTAATAGCCGATAAAACAGCAGCTTTTTTCTCATTATCTGTGGCTGTAGCACTAATCCCTTGATTGGTTAAATGAAACTGAGAATACTCACCAGTTGCAGCTACGGCTAATCTATAAGTTCTTAAACTTCCATCATTAGCATTATCAGTTTTAGCACTTACAGTTGCTTTTACTGTTTTAAGTACCGAATTATAATCTTCAACTTTACACTCAAAAGGAGCTATCGCAGGTAAACTTTTTTTAGTATAAATAATATACGATTCTTTACTTTTTGTATAAGGATCTATGTAAATTGTTCCTTCATTTTTTTGAAAAATCATGGCATGTAAACCCAAAGACGTTACACTAAATCTAATTGTTGAACCAAGATTATCTATACTTTTACCAGAATAAGATTTAATAGTTGGATACTTTTTTTGCAAGCTTTCTTCCATAATTGAAGCTTCAAATACTTCGTATCTTTCTAGTACTCCTTCTGCATTTGGAAAACTTAAAATAGCCGTTGATATTTTTGATTTCCCTGCAACTCTTTTGGGAGCATTTGCCAATTTATTTTTAAAAGAATTCACATCTAATTGAAAAACCTCAAATTTAGTAGGTATGGTTTTCCTAAATACTTTTTTTTCTAAAGTCTTTTCTAAAGCTGAACTTTTAGACCAAAGTTGGTCGGTATTTTGAGCTTGTATTGAAAAAATTACAGCAAAGACAAATAATGTAAAAAAGAGGTGTTTTAGGTTAAATTTTATCATAATATTAAATAAATAGGGCGTTTAATTCACAAATATAAAGGTTTTTATTTTTCACAGACTACAATAGAATTATATAACTATGTTTTTTATAATTAAATAAAGTATTTTTGCTACTTCATTATAATTAATATTGTTTTCAATTTTGAAAATTTTTAAAAATTTAGCTACTTATAAATCAACTAAAAAAACTTTTGTTACCATAGGTACGTTTGATGGTGTTCATCTTGGACATCAAAAAGTGATAAAAAATTTAGTGAAAAGTGCTGCTTCAAAAAATGCTACTTCTGTTTTGTTAACTTTTTTTCCACACCCAAGAATGGTGTTACAAAATAATTCAGACATTAAATTAATCAATACAATTGATGAACGAATCCAATTATTAGAAAAAACTGGATTAGAAACTTTAGTTGTTCATGAATTTACAGAAGAATTTTCTAAACAAACAGCTTTAAACTTTGTGAAATCAATTTTAGTAGATAAATTAAAAATTGCGAAACTAATTATTGGTTACGATCATAAATTTGGAAAAAATAGAGAAGGTGATTTCAATCAATTAGTAACATACGGTACGGAGTTGAAATTTAAAGTAGATGTTATATCTCAACATGATATTGATAATTTAACCGTAAGCTCAACTAGGATTAGAAAAGCAATTGAAAATGGAGAAATTGAGAAAGCTAACAACTATTTAGGGTATAATTTTATGCTTACCGGCGAAGTGGTTACTGGTAAAAATTTAGGTAAGAAAATTGGATATCCAACAGCTAATTTACACGTAAAGGAAACCTATAAACTTTTACCCAAAACGGGTGCTTACGTAGTTAAATCTCAAATTGATAGCAAAACCATTTTTGGAATGATGAACATTGGCTATAGGCCAACAGTAAGTGGTAAAAACCAAACTATTGAAATTCACTTTTTTGATTTTAATAAAAATTTATACACCTCTAAAATTCAAATTGAAGTTTTATCATTTTTAAGAAATGAACAAAAATTTAATTCTATTGAATCGTTAAAAACCCAACTACGAAAAGATAAAGAAAACTCATTAAAAATTATTAATGGTCTATTTTTTGATTTATAATTGTTGTAAATTCAACCTATGAAAAATTTAGTACTACTTATAATTATCTTATTTTCTTCCTGTAAAATAACTAAAAATAAAACATTTACAGTGAATAATAATTTGAATTTTGAAACTGAAAATTGTCCTGAGAATGGCAAATGTACTATTGAATTAATTCCTAATAAATCTATTATTTTTAAAAAAGATGAAGTTGGAATTACCTACCCAATAATTTCTGAAGGTGAAAAAACTATTTTTAAATATACCTACAAAAAAAATCCTATTACTAACACACAAGACAGTAATTATATTGAAATTGTGTATGCAGAATTTGAACCAAAAATTTCAGAAATTTCACTCTCAAATAGCGAACTTCAAAATGTAAAATTTTATTTTGGGCGTTTATGTTATTGCAAAGGAGAAACAGGCTATTACCCTATTAAAAATGGTGAATTTAAAATTTCTGAACTTACAAAAAACTCTTTGAAAATAGATTTTAAATTTAACATAAAAGAAGTACCACAAATTATTTCAAAAATAAACGAAATAGTTTATTTTAAATCAAATGCAAGTAATTAGCTTCTTTTCACTTCAATTCATTAAATTTGCCTTTCAATTAAAGGAAAAGAGCAATGTTACAAGTAGCGTTTATTAGAGAAAACAAAGAAACTGTTTTAAAAGGTTTAGCAAAAAGAAATTTAAAAAATGCTAAAGAATTAGTTAACAAAACGATATTGGCTGATGAACAAAGAAGAGCAATACAAACAAAATTAGATGCTATTTTAGCTGAATCGAACAAATTATCGAAAGATATTGGACAGTTATTTAAATCTGGTGAACGTCAAAAAGCTGAGATATTAAAGCAAAAAACAATTCAGTTAAAAGAAAAATCAAAAGATTTAACTGAAAATTTACAAGCCAAGGCAACTGAATTACAAGATTTACTATACCTAATTCCTAATATTCCAAACACAATTGTACCTGCTGGTTCTACAGAAGAAGATAATGAAATAGTATTTGAAGAAGGTGAAATTCCAACATTACACGAAGGTGCTTTACCGCATTGGGAACTTGCAAAAAAATATGATATTATTGATTTTGAACTTGGTAATAAAATAACTGGTGCTGGTTTTCCAGTTTATAAAGGGAAAGGAGCAAAATTACAAAGGGCATTAATCAATTATTTTTTAGATAAAAATACAGAGGCCGGTTACGATGAGGTTCAAGTGCCATTAATGGTTAACGAAGCTTCTGGTATTGCTACTGGTCAATTGCCTGATAAAGAAGGGCAAATGTACCATGATGCACAAGATAATTTATTTTTAATTCCTACGGCTGAAGTTCCTGTTACTAATATTTTTAGAGATGTTATTTTAAAAGAAGATGATTTTCCTATTTGTAAAACGGCTTATACACCTTGTTTTAGACGTGAAGCAGGTTCGTATGGAGCACACGTTCGCGGTTTAAACAGATTACATCAATTTGATAAAGTAGAAATTGTAAGAATAGAGCATCCAACAAAATCTTATGAAGCTTTAGATAGTATGGTAAACCACGTGAAAGGAATTTTACAAGATTTAAATTTACCTTATAGAATTTTACGTTTATGTGGTGGTGATATTGGGTTTACATCTGCTTTAACATACGATTTTGAAGTGTTTTCAACAGCACAAGATCGTTGGTTAGAAGTTAGTTCTGTTTCAAATTTTGAAACGTTTCAAGCAAACCGATTAAAACTTCGTTTTAAAAATAGCGATGGGAAAAGTGAATTAGCACATACCTTAAATGGAAGTTCTTTAGCTTTACCACGTATTTTAGCGGGATTATTAGAAAATTGCCAAACACCTGAAGGAATTAAAATTCCTAAAGTTTTAGTACCGTATTGTGGATTTGAACTAATTAATTAGCGCTTACAGTTATCATTTTTTTGTAATAGTTCATTTCAATTAGCGCATCAAAATATGCATTTAATTGACCTTTACTCATAAATTTAAAAGCTTTCTTTTTTGCTGTTTCGTATTGTTTGATTAATTCTTTCATTTTGTAAAATTTAGTTATTCTCTTTTATTTAAAACAACTTCCGTGCCAAAATGTTACAACGGTTATTAGAGAATACCCTAATTTTACAAAAACTTTAACACTTGTTTAGTTATCTTTGGCTCAATAAAAATAGTAAATGCGTAATATTATCTTCATATTTTTATGTGTTATTTCTTTGCAAATATATGCTCAGGAACCACAACTAGCATTTCAATATTTTAGGAATGGAGAATATGAAAAAGCTGCTTCTATATATAAAACTTTACATGAAAAACATTCATACAATACAACCTATTTAAACTATTTGATTGATTGTTATCATCAATTAGAAAATTTTGAAGACATAAATATTATTATAAATAAACAATTAAAAACCTTTACTAATCAAGAGTATTTATATGTTGAATTGGGCTACAGCTACCAATTACAACATAAAAAAGAAAAAGCTGATGAGTTTTACCAAAAAGCACTAAAATCAATTGAAAAAAATCCAAATTCGAGTTATTTAGTAGGAAAAACATTTCAAGATAATCATTTGTTAGATTACGCAATACTTGTATATAAAAAAGGAATGCAATTAAATCCTACTACCAATTATAATTTTCAAATTGCTTTTATTTATGGTGAAAAAGGTGAAATTAAAAACATGTTTAGCACCTATTTAGATCTTATTTTAAGTGGTGAAAATTATATTTCAACTGCAAAAAATTATATAGGTAAATTTATTTCTGAAGACCCTGTAAACAACTATAATGTTTCATTAAAACGGCTGCTTTTAAAACGACTTCAAAATAACCCACAAAATAGTTGGAATGAATTATTGAGTTGGCTTTTTATGCAACAAAAAGAGTACAACAAAGCATTTGTGCAAGAAAAAGCACTTTTTAAAAGAAACTCTAGCAATTTAAAAAACATTATTGACATTGGTAAAATTTCATTTAACGATAAAGCTTACCAAAACAGTAAAAATTGTTTTAATTATATTTTAGAAAACACCAACCATTTAGAAACTAAATTAGTTGCTAAATTGTATTTATTAGAAATTGATATGAAAACCAATACATCAATTGATGCAATAGATTTCAAATTTCAAGAAATCTTTAATCAATATGGGAAATCGGTAAATACTGTTAATATACAAGCAATTTATGCGGAATTTTTAGCTTTCAAAAAAAACGACTCAAAAGCAGCAATTGCTGTTTTAAAAAAGGCATTAAAATTACCCATAAACCAATTTCAAAAAGGGCATTTAAAAACAAAATTAGCCGATATTTTAGTGTTTGCTAATAAGTTTAGTAGTGCTTTAATTTATTACACACAAGTTCAAAACAATTTAAAAAATTATACTATTGGGCAAACCGCACGATTTAAAATAGCACAAACGTCCTATTTTAAAGGAGACTTTAAATGGGCGCAATCACAATTAAAAGTATTGAAAAATTCAACCTCTCAATTAATTGCAAATGATGCATTAGATTTAAACCTGTTAATTACAGACAACGCCGTAAATGACAGTTTAAAAATAGCATTAAAAACCTATGCAATAGCCGATTTACTGTCATATCAAAATAAAAACAACCAAGCAATAGACACCCTGCAAGTTATATTGAATACCTATAAAGGACATCCAATTGAAGATGAGGCACTTTTTAAACAAGCGCAATTATTTGAAAAAACAAGTCAATATATAAATGCTGAAAACAACTATCTTCAGCTTATAAAAATTGATAAGGATGATATTTTAGCCGATGATGCACATTATTATTTAGCCGAATTATATTTGTACAAATTAAATAACATTGAAAAAGCAAAAGAGTATTATCAGAAAATTATTTTTGAATATCCATCTAGTATTTATTTAGTAGATGCTCGTAAAAAATTCAGAAAACTAAGAGACAACGACATAAATTAATAATAAAAAACAATGTATATCTACAACGTAACAACTAATGTTCATGAATCTATTCAAAAAGAATGGTTACAATGGATGAAAGAAAAACACATTCCTAATATGCTTGAAACAGGCAAGTTTATTAGCGCTAAAATGAGTCAGGTTTTAATAAATGAAGAAATGGGAGGAGTTACTTACTCTGTTCAATACACTACTGAAAGTTTAGAAACTTTACACGAATACTACAACGAAAATGCGAATAAATTACGTGAAGAAGCGCTAGTTTTATTCAAAGATAAAATAGTAGCTTTTAGAACCGAATTAAAAGTAATTAGTGAACAATTTAGTATGAGCTTAAAAAATTAATTTATGAGTGTAAGAGCAAAAAAACATCTTGGACAACATTTTTTAAATGATGAACTTATTGCACAACAAATTGCAGATAGTTTAATTGGGAAGAACTATAAAAATGTATTAGAAATTGGTCCTGGAATGGGTGTGTTAACCAAATATTTGCTCAAAAAAGATTTTACAACACATGTGATAGAAATTGATTCTGAATCGGTTGAATATTTAAAAGCACATTATTTAAACTTAGCCAGTAGAGTTATTTTAAAAGATTTTTTAAAAATTAATTTGTCTGATTATTTTGGGAAAGAACAAGTTGCAATTATTGGAAATTTTCCTTATAATATCTCCACCCAAATAGTTTTTAAAACCTTAGAAAATCGGCATCAAATTCCTGAATTTTCAGGAATGTTTCAAAAAGAAGTAGCCAAACGAATTGCTGAAAAGGAAGGTAGTAAAGTATATGGAATTTTATCGGTACTTACCCAAGCTTTTTATGATGTTGAATATTTATTTACCGTTCCTCCAACCGTTTTCAATCCACCGCCAAAGGTAGATTCTGGAGTTATTAGATTAACTCGAAAAGAAAACTACACACTTCCAGTTGATGAAAAATTATTTTACAAAGTAGTAAAAACTGCTTTTCAACAACGTAGAAAAACACTTCGTAATAGTTTAAAAACCTTGAATTTATCGGATAGTTTAAGAGAAGATACTATCTTTGCAAAACGTCCAGAACAATTATCTGTTCAAGAGTTTATCAATCTTACCTCTAAAATAGAAAAAGATGTCGTTTGAAATTACCCAAGAATACATTCAAAAAGTTCAACAATTAATTGCTGAACAAAAAAATGACACCCTTTTAAATTTATTAGAAGAAGTACATTATGCCGATGTTGCTGAAATTGTTGAAGAATTAAATCCTGAAGAAGGACTATTTTTAATTAAATTGTTAGAAAGCGATAAAACATCTGATGTTATTGCTGAATTAGATGAAGATGACCGTGAAAAAATATTAAAAGGGCTTTCCTCAAAAGAAATTGCTGAAGAGATAGAAGAGTTAGACACTGATGATGCTACAGATATTATTGCGGAGCTTTCAGAAGAGCAAAAAAAGGAAGTAATTTCACATATTGAAGATGAAGAACATGCTAAAGATATTCTTGATCTTTTACGTTACGATGAGGATACTGCTGGTGGATTAATGGCGAAAGAATTAGTAAAAGTAAATGAAAACTGGAATATTTTAACCTGCATTAAAGAAATGCGTAAACAGGCTGAAGAAGTTACAAGGGTTCATTCTATTTATGTTGTTGATGATGCTGATGTTTTGATTGGAAGACTCTCTTTAAAAGATCTATTAACAAGTTCTACAAAAACAGCTATAAAAGATGTTTACATTAGAAAAGTAGATGCTGTAAATGTAAGTGACGATACAGAGGATGTTGCTAAGGTGATGCAAAAATATGACCTAGAAGCCATTCCTGTAGTTGATGATCTTGGTCATCTTGTAGGTAGAATTACCATTGATGATATAGTTGATGTAATAAAAGAAGAAGCTGAAAAAGATTACCAAATGGCTGCAGGTATATCACAAGATGTTGAAGCAGACGATACTATTTGGGAGCTTACAAAAGCTCGTTTACCTTGGTTAATTTTAGCATTATTTGGTGGATTTATTAGTGTTTCTATTTTAGGGGGGTTTCAAGGAGCTATGAATAATTACCCTGTACTTTTCTTTTTTACACCACTAATTGCGGCAATGGCAGGAAATGTTGGAGTTCAATCTTCAGCAATTATTGTGCAAGGTTTAGCCAATGATAATTTAAAAGGTTCTTATTGGAATCGACTTTTAAAGGAAGTTTCTCAAAGTTTGTTAAATGGATTTATACTGGCTGCACTTTTAATGTCCGCCGGAATGTTCTTCTTGGGGTTCAATTTAAAAGTTGGTATAACCGTTGCCATTTCTTTAATTTCTGTAATTATTATAGCATCTATAATTGGTACGTTTGTTCCAATTATTTTAGATAAAAGAGGTATAGATCCTGCATTAGCAACAGGCCCATTTATAACAACTAGTAATGATATATTAGGAATCTTAATCTATTTTTCAATTGCAAAATTAATTTTAGGTTTTTAATACTTAATTTTTTTAAATAAATCCCATAAAACAACACCAGCACTTACAGAAATATTTAAAGAATGTTTTGTCCCAAATTGTGGAATTTCAATACAATAATTTGAAGATGAAACTACTTCTTGCTGTACTCCTTTTACTTCATTCCCAAAAATAACTGCATATTTTTGATTTGCTTCAATAGTAAAATCTTGAAGCAATGTACTATTATCAGCTTGTTCAATAGAAGCAATTAACACCTTTTCTTTTTGTAATTTTTTGACCAGTTCTAAAGTATCTTCAACATATTCCCAAACTATAGATTCTGTAGCCCCCAACGCTGTTTTATGAATTTCTTTATGTGGTGGTTTAGCAGTAATTCCACATAAATAAATTTTTTCAATTAAAAAAGCATCACTTGTTCTAAAAACAGAGCCAATATTGTTTAAACTTCTAATATTATCAAGTACAACAATTAACGGAATTTTACTAATTTTTTTAAACTCCTCAACATTCAATCTTTCTAATTCACTATTTTTTAATTTTCTCATAATTAGTATTTAATTAAATCTACTTGAAATATCTCAACATATATAAAAACTATAACAAGTAAACATTAATTCTTTAATCTTTAAATTTTTCAATCTTTCAATTAAAATGTAACTTCGCAAAACTAATCTAAATTCTTAAAAATTGGCAGCGAAAATAAAGAAAGTCACTCCTTTAATGAAACAATACAATGCCATCAAGGTAAAATATCCTGATGCGATGTTGTTGTTTAGAGTAGGGGATTTTTACGAAACTTTTGGCGAAGATGCTAAAAAAGCTGCGAAAGTTTTAGGAATTGTTTTAACCAAACGTGGCGCCGGAAGTGAAACCGAAACTGCGTTGGCTGGTTTCCCTCATCATTCTTTAAATACCTATTTACCTAAGTTAGTAAAAGCTGGAATGCGAGTTGCAATTTGCGACCAATTGGAAGATCCTAAAATGACAAAAACGATTGTAAAACGTGGTGTTACAGAATTAGTAACTCCTGGTGTTACTCTAAACGACGAAGTTTTGCAATCCAAAACCAATAACTTTTTAGCAGCGGTTCATTTTGGAAAAAAATATGTAGGAATCTCTTTTTTAGATGTTTCTACAGGTGAGTTTTTAACTGCTCAAGGAAATTCAGAATATATTGATAAGTTACTTCAAAATTTCAATCCGAGTGAGATTTTAGTTCAAAAACAGTATAAAGTAAAATTCAATGAATTATTTGGTGACCGTTTTTATACGTTTTATTTAGAAGATTGGATTTTTCAACCAGAATATGCGTTAGAAACATTAACCAATCATTTTAAAGTGAAAACACTCAAAGGTTTTGGTGTTGATGATTTAAAAGAAGGTATTATTGCTTCTGGTGCTGTGCTGTATTATTTAAATGAAACCCAACACAATAAACTTAATCATATTTCGGTAATTAACCGTATTTCTGAAGATAATTACGTTTGGATGGATCGTTTCACCATTCGTAATTTAGAGCTGTATAACTCAACTTCAGTAAATGCAGTAACACTTTTAGATGTTATTGATACAACTATTTCACCAATGGGTGGACGATTGTTAAAACGGTGGTTAGCATTACCTTTAAAAGATATCAATCGAATAAAAAAAAGACATGATATTGTTAAATATTTTATTGATAATGATGACTTTTTTGAATTAACAACCTACCAAATAAAACAAATTAGTGATATTGAGCGTTTGGTTTCAAAAGTAGCAACCGGAAAGGTGAATCCACGTGAAGTGGTATTACTTAAAAACTCTTTAAATGCCATTATTCCCATAAAAGAAGCTGCTGAAAAAAGTAACAATGAATCCTTAAAAATTATTGGAGAACAGCTTCAAAATTGTAATTCACTTCGAGAAAAAATTTCAAAAACTTTAAATGAAGATGCGCCTGTAAATATTAATAAAGGGAATGCAATAGCTAGTGGAATTTCAGGAGAATTAGATGAATTAAGAGCAATTTCAACTTCAGGAAAAGCATATTTAGATGCGATGTTGGCTCGAGAAGTTGAGCGTACAGGAATTACCTCATTAAAAATATCTTTTAACAACGTTTTTGGCTACTATATTGAAGTTAGAAATTCACATAAAGATAAAGTACCTGAAGAGTGGATTCGTAAACAAACTTTGGTAAATGCTGAACGTTATATTACCGAAGAGTTAAAAGAATACGAAACCAAGATTTTAGGTGCTGAAGAAAAAATTGGGAAACTAGAACACGAGCTTTTTGCTGAATTAATCAGCTCTTTATTAGATTACATTCAACCAATTCAATTAAACGCACAATTAATAGCTCAAATAGATTGTTTAAGCTCGTTTGCTGAAATTGCCAAACAAAACAATTATGTACGCCCTCAATTAGATGAAACTACCGATTTAGAAATAAAAAATGGTCGTCATCCAGTCATTGAAAAACAACTACCACTTGGCGAAGAATATATTGCAAATGATGTTGTTTTAAACATTCATCAGCAACAAATTATTATGATTACCGGTCCAAATATGAGTGGTAAATCGGCTATTTTACGTCAAACTGCTTTAATTGTGTTGTTGGCTCAAATGGGAAGTTATGTACCTGCTCAAAATGCAAGAATTGGTATTGTAGATAAAATTTTTACACGTGTTGGTGCCAGTGATAATATTTCTATGGGTGAATCAACCTTTATGGTTGAAATGAATGAAACGGCAAGTATTTTGAACAATATCTCTGATAGAAGTCTCGTACTTTTAGATGAAATTGGGCGTGGAACCAGTACTTACGACGGTATTTCAATTGCTTGGGCCATTGCCGAATATTTACATGAACATCCTTCAAAAGC
>NZ_JASFZF010000014.1:0-20175 GCF_046055765.1 Lutibacter sp.
ACAATCTTCTGAAATTGCAGCGTGAGCACCATTTAAAGCATAAAAATCATGATTCCAATCAGCCGGAGTCCAATCAGGATTTGTTGTATGACAAGTAATGCAATCTGTCGAAAATTCAGCATTTATATGATTTGGACTCGTAGATATATCGAAGTCGTTTTGGTGACAACTTATGCATTCTGCAGAAGTATCACTAAAATTAGTTGTTATATGGCATTTTTTACATTCTTGAATATCATGTCCTAATGTTAAAGGAAATGAATCATGATTAAAATTACCTGCAGACCAATCAGTTTCAAATGCACTATGGCATTCTGTACAATTTAAAGAAAAATCTGCTATTGTATGATTTGGATTTATAGTTTCATCAAAATTAGCCTGATGACAATTAACACATTCATTTCCTAATTTGTCAAACCTTAAATTAGTTTCAGAGGTATGACACTCAACACAATCTAAACTTGTGTGAGCACCAACAAGTGGAAAACCACTTTCTTCATGTAATTCAGGAATATTGTTAACTGTCCAGTTTTGAGAAGTATGGCATCTAGAGCAATCATTTCCTACAGATGCACTGTGCATATCCGTATGACATGAAATACATTGATTTTGTGCTTCTTCAAATACTAATGTTGTATGGCATTCTTTACAGTTAATTTCAGAATGTGTTCCTTCAAGTTTGAAATTAGTTAATTTATTATGATTAAATTTTAGTGTTTCATTATTAACTACCCAACTTTCAGAAGTATGGCATTGAGCACAATCTATAGCTAACTTATTTCCATGAGGAGATTGAGCAAATAGTTGCATACTTAGAAAAAAAACGAATATTATTGATGACAATCTATACATTGGAATTTTTTAATTTTATAATTAAAACTTGTATTTATTGTATCTACAGTATTTATAGAAGCAATATGACATTGGTTACATTCAATTTCTGCATGTTTTCCATCTAAAGGAAAAGCCGTAGTATTATGGTCAAATTTTTCGGGAGCCCAACTTTCTAAAATATGGCATCTCTCACAATCTGTCTTTCCATTTATTTCAAATTGATTTCCATGGTTATTTTCGTGACAACTAGTACAATTAGTGTCTAAATTTGAAAATTTCTGATTAAATATTTCGGTTGGTTCATTATTAGTAATATGGCATTCTCGGCATTTAATTTCATGGTGTTTCCCTTTTAAAGGCCAACTTGTTGTATTGTGATCGAAACTTACCGCTTGCCATGTTTCACTTACATGACACGTTTTACAATCATTATCTGGGTAATATTTTTTATCAATTAAATCTTTATGTATATTCTCATGGCACTCAACACAGTTGACACCCACATTTTTAAAAGTCCATCGCTCGTTTTCTTCACTAATATGACAGGCAAAACATGGCGTTGCCAAATGAGCTCCTTCAAGAGGAAATTGTGTATTGTTATGTCTTTCAAAAGTGAAAATACTTGTGTCAAAACCAGCTTCAAGTGTATGACAATTATTACAATCTGGAGAGCTGTTATTTACACTAAATTCATTTTGATGATAATCTTCATGACAGTTGTTACAAGCTGAAAAATCTATAGCTTTAGTAAACCTTCCTTCATGACATTGTTTACAATCTACCTGACTATGCATTCCTTCAAGAGGATAATCAGTTGTATTATGGTCGAAAAAATCCATCGATTTTAATGAAATAAAGCTTGTTTCATTATGACATTTTACACATTCATTGCCGAATTTTCCTTCATGCATATCGTTATGACATTCAACACAATTATTTTCATCTACATTTTTGGTGTTTTGAAAAACAAGTAGAGGGTTTGTAGTTTTATCATGGCAACTAAAGCAATCATTTTTTTTATGACTACCTTTTAGCGTAAAATTAGTAGTGTTGTGGTTAAATTTCCCTTTGCCACTAAATACTGAAAAAGATTCTTCTGTATGACATTGAGCACATTTTCCTTGTAATTGATTATTATGTGGATCTTCGTGACAAGATTTACAATCATTAAATTTTAGGTTATTAAATTCTTGGAAGTCTTTGCCATTTTTAGTTGTTAATTGATGGCATTCTTTACAGTCAACTTTTTTATGTTTTCCTTTAAGAATATAAGCTGTTTTTGAATGATCAAAATTTGGAGCAGGAGAAAATGATTCAGTATCATGGCACGATGCACAATCATTTGATGATAATGTTTCTTGATGATAATCATCATGACATGTTAAACATGATGTTTCCAATCCAAGAAATGTATTTTTCCGTTTTTTTATTTCAGGATCTTCAATAAAATCTGAAACATGGCATTTTTTACAATCAATTACCTCATGTTTTCCTTCTAAATTATAACCCGCAAGTTGATGATTGAAATTTTTTTTATCAAATCTAATCATCTCAAATTTTCTACCATGGTGTTCACTATGGCATTGAAAACAATTTTTATTTTTAACTTCCGAACTAATATGGTAACCTTTTTCTTTAGATATTAATGATTGTATATCTTCGTGGCAGTCGAGGCATTTAGCATTAGTTACTTTTTCACCTAATTCATGGCATAAAGTACAATTGCTCATACCTTCAAACTCCGCATGAGCATTTGTTAAATCTCCAGGAGATATTTGCCCATAACTTAAAGTTATAAGAAACAAGAAAAACGGTAGTATCTTTTTTATTTTTATTGCCAAGTCATTTTATTTATGTTTTTTCATGATATAACCAAATCGTTTTGTTATTTCTACACCTGCCTTTTGTAAAAAAGCAGTAGGTAATTCTCCACCAGCAAAAATGTAAACTAAATCGTTATCAACAATTTTAGGTGGTTTATTTTCTCCAAAATTTACAAGCACACTAGTATCATTAATTGAGGTTAAATTTGAATTTAAAAGGACTTGAATAGTGTTTTTTTCAATAGCTCCCATAATTTTCTCTCTGTTCTTTGGTTTTAGCCTAGAAAACTTATCTTTTCTATAGGATAGAGTTACATTATTAGTATCCTTTAAAAGAAGAACAGTTTCAATTGCGGAATCCCCACCTCCAACTACCATTATTTTTTTATTTTTAATCCTTTCAGACTCTATTAATCTATAAGCAACCTTCATAGAATTTTCACCTGGAATATTTAATTTTCTGGGGCTACCACGTCTTCCAATAGCCAAGAGGATATTGTTACAGATGTATTCTTCTCCTTTATTTGTAGTTATTTTAAAGGTATTATTATTTAACAAATTAATATTTTCAGCTTTTGTATTTTCTTTAATCTCAATATCGTGTGCTTTTATTACTTTTTCCCAAAGCTTGAGTAATTCATCTTTAGATGTTTCATACAATTTAACTTTACCATAAAGAGGTAAATCCATTGGAGCTGTCATAACAATTTTTTGTCTTGGAAATGTATAAACAGTGCCGCCTAAAGAATCTTGTTCTAAAGTAACAGAAGTTAATCCATGTTTTTTTGCAGCTAAAGTGGCTGATATCCCTGCGGGACCAGCACCAATAATACCAATATCTATAACATTTGGAACTTTTACTTTTTTACTTTTTATGATATTTTCTACAGCTTGTTTTCCTTGTTCAACGCTGTTTTTTATCAAACCCATTCCACCTAATTCACCGGCAATATAAACTCCTTTGGTGTTTGTTTCAAAAATTTCATTTACATGTGGTAAATCTACACCTCTGGTTTCAGTTCCAATACGAAGTGATATTGCTTCAACAGGACATCCATGAAAACACGCACCATGACCAATACAATTTGAAGTGTTTATTACTGTAGCTTTCCCATTTGCAATTCCAATGATATCTTTTTCAGGACAATCTTCAATACAAGCAGCACTACCAATACACATATTTAAATCTATATAAGGATGTAAAGAAATGGGCTCAAATAAACCTTCTTCTTTAGCGATAGCTACTTTTTTTTCAGTTTCTTTAGAGATAACTTTTTTATTTCGAACGTAAAAATATATAGTTATTGCACATAATATAAGTACACTACCATAAATAATTATCTGTTCTATAAATACTTCTTCCATTAAAATATCCATTTATATCCTAAAGTTAGTGTTACAGCTACATGAATAACAACAATTAATAACATTATTAGTGCAAAAGGTAAGTGTACCACATGCCAATATTTTAAAAGTTTCTGCATTGTTTGTAAACGAGCTATTTTTCCAGAAAGAGTTTTTTCTTTTTTTACCATTCTTAGAATGGCTACACATTCACTTTTTGGCACATTATTTTTTTGAAGCTCTTTTCTTAGAGAACCAATTGTAAATTTTGATTTTTCACTAGAATCTTCATTAGTTAAACTTACAACCATTTGTATGGTAGTAAATTCTAACTTAAATTTATTTGATAAAATTGTGGCTAAATCTGTTTTTAAACTTTTTACTTCGTTCAAACTAAGTTCTCTTCCCTCAATAGTTCTTGGTATTTGAATATAAATATACCGACCAACAACACCACTTAAAACAACGAGTACCATGCTCCAAAAAGCAATAGAAACAATACCTCCAAATTTAAAAGCTGTATGAAAAAGTATTAGAATTGGACCTAAAATACATAAAAAAATATGAAATTCAAGTAAATATTTAAGTCTTAAATATTTTACCATGAAGTTATATCTTTTCCGAGCAATATAAATAGTAACTCCAAAAAGTATTAGAAATGTTCCTAAAATACCTAAACCTTGTCCGTAAATTCCACTAGATTTAAACCAATTATAATGAGGATGATAAAAGCGTTCTTCAAGAGAAGTGTGATAGTAACTATAACCTGTATAGGTTAAATAAATAGTAGTTAAAATAACAATTAAAGCCATACTTAAGAGATAACTTCTATGTAGGAGTGTGTTCAATTATATAGTGGGATTTAGATTAAAATACTTTGCTTATATTTTTATAACAAGTCAATTAAAATTCACCCTACTTTGTTTTTAATTTTTATTAACTAAAGTTCTATTTATTTAAAAAAAGACTATTGTTATTTTAAAAATAAATATTAAAGTGTAAATTTGCTAATCAAAAAAATAAAAATGAAAAAAATACTTTATATTTTAGTAGGGATAAGTTTATTATTTACATCATGTTCAACAGAAAATAATACTATAAATTTTACCTTTTTACAATTAAATGATGTTTATGAAATTGCACCTTTAGAAGGTGGAAAAGTAGGAGGAATGGCTCGAGTTGAAAAATTGCATCAGGATTTATTAAAGGAAAACCCTAATACATTTATGTTTTTAGCAGGCGATTTTTTGAATCCATCTTTATTAGGAACTCTAAAATATAAAGGAGAACGAATTAAAGGAAAGCAAATGGTTGAGGTGATGAACGCAATGAATTTTGACTTAGTTGCTTTTGGTAATCATGAATTTGACTTAAATGAACAAGAACTTCAAAAGCGTTTAAACGAATCTACATTTCAGTGGATTGCTACAAACCCAATTCATAAATTAAAAGACGGTACAACTCAACGTTTTGTTGTAGAAAAAGATAGTGTTAGACAAAAACTTCCTAAAACAGTAACATTTAAAGTAAAAAATAAAGCAGGTAAGGAAATTGAAATTGGTTTTTTTAGTGCAACAATAAATTCAAATCCAAAAGATTATGTTGATTATGGCGATTTTTATGAGTCGGCTAAATTTGCATATAACAAATTAAAAAGAACTAGTGATGTTGTTTTTGGCTTAACTCATTTAGCGATAGAGCAAGATAAATTAGTTTCTAAAATGTTACCTGAAGTACCTTTAATAATGGGAGGTCATGAACACGTAAATATGTCAGTTCCAGTTGGAAATGCAAAAATAACAAAGGCTGATGCCAATGCTAAAACAGTGTATGTTCATAGAATTTCATTCAATGCAAAAACAAAAGAAACTATAATAAATTCTGAATTAATTCCAATTACTAAAGAAACAGGATTAGATATAACAATTGATAAAATTGTTCAAAAATGGAATGTACTACTTGATGAAAAAATAATTGAAATTCTTCCAAATCCGGATGCTGTAATTTTTACAGCAAAAGAACCATTAGATGGTAGAGACACACCAATTAGAAGTAAGCAAACAAATTTAGGGTTGCTAATTACAAAAGCAATGGCATATAGTTTTAATAATGACGTAGATTGTGCTTTAGTTAATGGGGGTTCTATTAGAATAGATGATCAATTAGAAGGTGATATTACAGGAATAGATATTTTTAGAGTATTGCCATTTGGTGGTGAAGTTTTAAAAGTTGAATTAAAAGGAAGTTTACTTAAAAAAGTTTTAAATTATGGAAAATTGAAAGCTGGCAAAGGAGCTTATTTACAGCGTTATAATGTGAATTATAATGAAGCTACTAAAATTTGGAAAGTAAATGATAAAGAAATTGTTGATAGTAAAATTTATAAGGTTGCCTTTAGTGATTATTTATTGAAAGGATACGATATTCCATTTTTAACACCCGAAAATAAAGAAGTTATAAAGGTTTACAAAAACGAACAATCAGCTATAGCGTATGATATTAGAAAAGCTATTATTGAATATTTAACAAGTTTATAAAAAATAAAAACTAGTTTTTAATATAAATAGTGTAAATTTGCTCGCAATTAATTTCTAAGTTGGTTGCATTATGATTTCACGTTCACATAAATTTGTAGGAGAAGGTTTAACGTACGATGACGTACTATTAATTCCTGCATTTTCAGAAGTTTTACCAAGAGAGGTAAATATTCAAACAAAATTCACAAAAAATATAACAATAAATGTTCCTGTTGTTTCTGCAGCAATGGATACAGTAACAGAATCTGAAATGGCAATTGCTATGGCTAGAGTAGGAGGAATAGGTGTTTTACACAAAAACATGTCTATTGAAAAACAAGCTAGTGAAGTTAAAAAAGTAAAGCGTTCAGAGTCTGGTATGATTTTAGAACCTATTACAATTACTAAAGACCAAACAGTACTTACTGCAAAAAATTTAATGCGTGAATACAGTATTGGAGGAATTCCAGTAGTAGATAATAATGGAAAGTTAATAGGAATTATAACAAACAGAGACTTGCGTTTTGAAAATGATAATACACGAGTAATTTCTGAAGTTATGACTTCAAAAAATTTGGTAACCGTACCAGAAGGAACTTCTCTAAAACAAGCTGAACTTGTTTTACAAGAAAATAAAATTGAAAAATTACCTGTTGTAAACGCTCATTATAAACTAGTTGGATTAATAACCTATAGAGATATTATTAAAGTAATTGAAAATCCAAATGCAAATAAAGATAAATACGGTCGTTTAAGAGTTGCTGCTGCAATTGGCGTTACGGGTGATGCGTTTGAAAGAGCTTCAGCTTTAATAAATGCAGGTGTAGATGCTTTAATAATTGATACAGCTCACGGTCATACAAAAGGTGTAGTAATCATTTTAAAAGAAATAAAAAGTGCATTTTCTGAAACAGATATTGTTGTTGGGAATATTGCTACTGGAGAAGCCGCTAAATATTTAGTAGATGCAGGTGCTGATGCTGTAAAAGTAGGTATTGGACCGGGTTCAATTTGTACAACTCGTGTTGTTGCAGGTGTAGGTTACCCACAACTTTCAGCTATTATAGAAGTTGCTGAAGCGATTAAAGGATCTGGTGTTCCTGTAATTGCTGATGGTGGCGTTAGATATACAGGAGATATTCCAAAAGCTATTGCAGCTGGTGCAGATAGTGTAATGTTAGGTTCTCTTTTAGCAGGTACAAAAGAGTCTCCAGGTGAAACAATAATTTTTGAAGGACGAAAATTTAAATCATATAGAGGAATGGGCTCTGTTGAGGCAATGAAGCATGGTTCAAAAGATCGTTATTTTCAAGATGTTGAAGATGATATTAAAAAATTAGTTCCTGAAGGCATTGTAGGTAGAGTTCCCTATAAAGGAGAATTACACGAAACTATGCACCAATTTATAGGTGGTTTACGTGCCGGTATGGGATATTGTGGAGCAAAAGATATTGAAACTCAAAAAGAGGCAAAATTTGTTAAAATTACTTCTGCTGGTATGCGTGAAAGTCATCCACACGATGTAACAATTACAAAAGAAGCCCCAAATTATTCAAGATAATAATAGAAAGCTTCATATTAAAAATTTAAATTTTCTAATTTTAGAAATTAATATTTAAATTGTACTTATCTGATATTCAGTTATATAAATTCACTTAGTCATGTTTAAATTAAGGTGATTTAAAACTTATTCATAAATTTTAGACTAAATACTTGTTAAAAACCTAATAAAGGAAGTATTTTTGCAAACCACTTAATATTAACTACCGTGTCAGAACAAAGTACAGAATTAGAAGAAAGAAAAGTTGGAAAAGATCTTTATAGTTATCAAAAAGAGGCCATAAATAAAATTTTTAAGAGTTTTGATGAGGCCCCAGATGATTACCATTTATTGTATCAATTACCAACAGGTGGTGGGAAAACAGTTATTTTTTCTGAAATTGTTCGTCAGTATTTAAAGCATCATAATAAAAAAGTATTGGTGCTAACTCATCGTATTGAATTATGTAAGCAAACTTCAAAAATGCTTACGGAATTTCATGTAACTAGTAAAGTAGTAAATAGCACTGCTAATTTAGATGATCAAGCTAACTATAGTTGTTTTGTTGCAATGGTGGAAACCTTAAATAATAGACTAAACGATAATAAGTTTGATATTTCAGATGTAGGTTTGGTTATTATTGATGAAGCTCATTATAATTCCTTTACTAAACTATTTGAATTTTTCGAAAAATCTTTTATTTTGGGAGTTACAGCAACTCCGTTGAGTTCTAATGTTAAACTACCCATGAAGGATAATTACAATGAATTAATTGTTGGTGAAACAATTGAATCATTAATTAAAAATGAGTTTTTAGCACGTGCTGAAGTTTACTCTTATAATGTAGGATTGACTTCATTAGAAGTAGGAGCAAATGGTGATTATACTGTGAAATCTTCTGAAGATTTATATACAAATAATGAAATGCTCGGGATGTTAATGCAATCGTATGAAATGCATTCAAAAGGTAAAAAAACACTAATCTTTAATAATGGAATTAATACTTCTATTCAAGTATTTCAAACATTTAAAGCAGCAGGTTATCCAATTGCTCACTTAGATAATACGTATAATAAAAAAGATCGACAAACTGTACTTCAATGGTTTAAAGAAACACCACATGCTATTTTAACATCTGTAAGTATTTTAACAACTGGTTTTGATGAACCAACAGTAAACACTATTATTTTAAACAGAGCAACTAAATCACTTGGTTTATATTACCAAATGATAGGTCGTGGATCTCGTATATTAAAAGATAAACCTACATTTTCAGTAATTGATTTAGGAAATAATATTCATCGTTTTGGTGAATGGGGAGCAGATTTAGATTGGCAAAAAATATTTAGAGCTCCAAACTATTATTTAGATAAAATAATTAGTGATGAAGAATTAGAAAGTAATTTTAAATATGAAATGCCTGTTGAACTTAGGGCTGAATTTTCTAAATCTGAAGAAGTTCATTTTGATATAAAAAAGTTTTATACAACATCTATAAGTAGCGGAGAATCTTCAAAAGTTGTACTTGAGCAATCAATTATTCAACATGCAAAAATATGTATAGAAAATAGCGAAGATGTTTATGACGCTTATGAATTATCAAAAAAATTAGGTGACGATATTGATTATAGAGTAGATCGTTATGCTAAGTGCATTTGTAGAAGTACACATAACTTTGTTACTTGGTTAAAAGACGATTATAAAACAAAATTACGTTTATATTTAAAAGATAATTTCGATAGAGATTTTGAAATTATTCACGGAAGACCACCTGAAGACGAATAATTTCACACAGTTAATTATTAGTTTATTATGTAATCTTATATAAACTAATAAATTAAGATATAAAATAACTAAAAAAATACAATTTTAAAGGTAATTTCTCCCTTTGAAATTGTATTTTTTTAGTGAAATTAATAATAGCTTTTCATTAATCTCCAAAAGACATTCCAATTCCTCTTGCAGTTTTCACTAAAGATGAATCTTGTTTCACAATATTATATTTACTAATAGCTTCTAAAAATGGTACAGCAACAATGCTAGGGTGTTGGTATGCTACCATTTTGCCAAAATTACCTTCAAGAGCCAATTCCATTGCTTTTACACCAAATTGAGTAGCCAAAATACGATCAAAAGCAATAGGCACTCCACCACGTTGCAAATGTCCAAGAACTGTTTCTCTCATATCTGCGTCACAACCTATAGCTTTTAAGTCTTTCAATAATTTATTGGCAACTCCACCTAGCTTTAAGTTGGCATTACCAACTTCATCACTTTGTTGAGAAAATACATCTCCGTCTTTTGGTTTAGCACCTTCTGCAATAACAATAATAACGTGTCCTTTCCCATCAATAAAGCGTTTATTTATAACATCTAACACTTTATTAATTTTATAAGGAATTTCAGGAATTAAACAAATTTCAGCACCACCTGCCAAGGCTGAACTTAAAGCGATCCAACCAGCATCTCTACCCATAACTTCAAGTATAATTACTCGGTTATGTGATGCCGCAGTTGTAACAAGTCTGTCAACAGCCTCTGTAGCTATTTGAACAGCAGTTTGGTAGCCGAAAGTATAATCTGTAGCAGATAAATCATTATCAATAGTTTTAGGAACTCCAATAATGTTTAAGCCTTTTTCGAAAAGAACTTGAGAAATACGCTGAGAACCATCTCCACCAATACTTATAACTGCTTCAATACCTAGATGTTTTAACTTGCGAATCATTTCATCTGAACGATCTATAAATGACCAAGTGCCATCATTTTCTTTTACAGGCCAAGCTAAAGGTCCGCCTTTTGTTGTTGTACCTAATATGGTACCTCCCTGATAATGAATACCAGAAACAGATTTTTCGTTTAATTCTATTATTTCGGTAGGCTCTCTTAAAACTCCATCAAATGATTGTATACTACCTACAACTTCCCAATCTTCAGTTTGTGCTGCACGTTTAACAATTCCTCTAATAACTGCATTTAATCCTGGGCAATCACCACCACCAGTTAATACTAATACTTTTTTCTTCATTATAACCTTTCTGTTTTTTAATCTCCAAAAGAAATTCCAATTCCTTTTGCTGTGTGAATTAAATTATGTGATAAATCAACTTTATTATATTGATTAATTACTTCTTCTAAATTTTTATGTGTTAATTCAAAATTTTGATGAACTGCCATAGTTCCAAATTTTTTCTCTTTAACTAATTCAAATGCTTTTACACCAAGTTCTGTAGCTAATATACGGTCAAATGCAATTGGTGTTCCACCACGTTGTAAATGACCAAGAATTGTTTCTCTTATATCTGCTTCAAAATTTGCCTCTTTTAATTTTGAAGCTATTTTTCTAGCAATACTATCGCTATTTTTATCACTTTTATTATTTTTGAAATAAGCACCTTCTGCAACAACAATATTTGCAAATCCACGACCATCTTTAGAATACCTTGATTTTAATTTTTCTAATACTTTATCCATACTAAATGGAATTTCAGGAATTAAGCAAACGTCAGCTCCACCAGCAATTGCGGCATGTAAGGCAATCCATCCAGCATCACGCCCCATTACTTCCAAAATTAAAACTCTATTGTGTGAACTAGCAGTTGTTACTAATTTATCTACAGCTTCAGTTGCCACTTGTGCAGCGGTTTGAAACCCAAAAGTAAAATCAGTTATAGATAAATCATTATTAATAGTTTTAGGAATTCCAACAATATTTACTCCTTTTTTAGATAGTTTATGTGAAATTTTATGAGATTCATTTCCACCAATATGAATAACGGCATCAAAATTAAATACTTTAAGATTGTAGATAAGTTTATCTGTTACATCTTCATTTATTATTGAACCATCTGATTGTTTAACGGGATAACAAAAAGGATTTCGTTTATTGTTGGTCGTTAAAATTGTACCACCTTGAATATGAATTCCTTCAACACGTTTTTCTGTAAGTGGAATAATTTCAAGAGGTTCAGATAATATTCCATCAAAACCATTAATACTTCCAATAACTTCCCAATTTTTTTCTTGATTTGCACGTTTAACAATAGCTCTAATTACAGCATTCATTCCTGGGCAATCACCACCACTATTTACAATTAAAATTCTTTGTTTCATTATATTTCCCTGTTCTTTGGGATTAGTTTATTAGGTATAATTTGCTTAAGATTACGGTAGTAAAATTATTTGCAAAAAGAGAACAAAAATATAAAAAACTTATGTATTGAACAATGATTAAAGTCAGTATTATTTATTTTCCATCATACTTAATTATGAAATAATTTTAAAGGAAGATTAAATCTATAATTTTAATGTATGTAACCACATTTATTTAGTATGATTTTCTTAATATTGGCACTTCAAAAATGAAAAAAGAAACACATGCCCAAATCTAAAAATATTGTACTTATTATCATCGCCTTTTTTTCTATATATGTAATTTGGGGTTCAACATATTTATTGAATAAAATAGCTGTTTCTGAACTTCCACCTTTTATGCTTGCATCAATTAGGTTTATTAGTGCAGGTGTATTAATATTTATGATTGCAAAAATAATTGGGTATAAACTTTCTATTACAAAAAAACAATTTGCAAACACAGCAGTTGCAGGTTTTTTGTTTTTAACATTTGGAAATGGTGTAATTGTTTGGGCTCTTCGTTTTGTTGATAGCGGTTTTGCTGCATTAGAAATTTCAGCTCAACCTTTAGTTGTATTATTATTAATGCGGTTTTTTGATGGAAAAAAAATCAAATTAATGTCAGTTATTGGTGTAATTTTGGGTGTAATTGGCATTTATTTATTGGTAAGTCAAAAACAAGTTATTAGCCAAGAAGGAACAATGCTTGGAATTATAATGATTTTTGCTTGCATGCTGAGTTGGGGGTATGGAAGTTTGTTTGTAGCAAAAGCAGATCTTCCATCTAATTACTTTGTAAATACAGGTTATCAAATGATTACAGGTGGAATTATGTTATTTATAGCTAGTTTAACTTTTGGTGAACATTGGACTTTTCCTACAGAATGGAGTCAACCAGTACAATTATCAATGTTGTTGTTAATTGTATTTGGTGGAATAGTTGCATTTACATCATTTAATTATTTATTAAAAACAGTATCACCCGAAAAAGTAGCCACATCCACTTATGTAAATCCAATAATTGCTCTTACTTTAGGTTGGTATTTTTTAAATGAACAAATTACTTTACAGTCTGTAATTGCTGCTATTGTGTTGCTGACAGGAGTTTATTTTATAAATACCAAGAAAAAACTAGTTATTTATTCAAGATTTAGGAAGTAAATAGTACGTTAATTTAAAAGACAGATTATTAATCTGTCTTTTAAATAATTTTTAATTTTATTTTGGTTTAATAGTTATGCCAGTTTTAGGTTTAATAGTTATGCCGGTTTTAGGTTTGATTGTTATACCAGTTTTTGGTTTAATGCTTTCGCTTTTTTGATTAGACATCATTAATTTTTTTTAGTTAATATTTTACTATATTAGTAAAAAAATTTCACTTTTCCTATTTCCAAGTGTTATATCTTACAGTATATGAAGTGTTTATATGATTAAAAAATGAATGTAAAAAAATTTTTAAAAGAATGTCATGATAAAGAAGTTTTTAAAAAACTTTCTATTTATATAGTTTCAAGTTGGGTGCTTATTCAAGTTCTTGCAGTTACTTGGGAACCTCTTGGGTTTTCAAAAAAATCGGTCACCTATTTACTAATTATTCTTTTAATAGGTTTTCCTATAAATATATTTTTGGTTTGGCGGTACCATTTAGTATATTTAGATTACAAAAAAAAGAAATTAGATGATGTTGGTAATTTGGTTCACGTAAAACTAAAAAACAGTCCATTTCATAAAATGTATTTTTCATTATTAGGTTTTATAAGTATTTTATTTTTTTTATCAGCAGTCCTAATTATAAATAATAATTTTAACACATCAGCAAATATAATAAGTATTGATTCTAGTGATAAAATTGCAGTTTTAAAGTTTGGTAATAATACAGGTGATGAGAAATATGATATTATTAGTAAAATGACAGCAGATTGGATTATTCATGGAATTACAGAAAATAATGTTGGGCAAGTTATATCTCCTGAAATTGTTGATAGTTATATGGTCCAAATAAATACATCATCTAACTTAATACCACTTGATAGCAAAAGAATTATTAAAGAATATTTTAATCCGGGAAAATTTATTTCTGGAAATTTTTATTTAGAAAATGATAAGTTATTATTTCAAGGAACTATTACAAATAGTACTGAAGATAAACAGCTAATTTCATTTAAACTAATAGATTGTGCTTCTGATTCTCCTTTAGAGTGTATTGAAAAACTTACTCAGTTAATTTTAGGGTTTTTAATTACTGAAGAAAATAAGAAAATGAATTTACAGCAAGGTTCACCACCTAAATTTGAAGCTTATAAGTACCTTTATGAAGCAAAAGCAGCTATAGATAATCCTAAAAAATACGTTGAACTACTTAATAAATCTATTAGAGCAGATTCTAACTATTTTGAACCAAAAGTATTGCTAGTGGCCCATTATTATAACAGCGAGGATTTTAAAAAATCAGATTCTTTACTTAAAAAAATTTCTCCAACATCGTTTGCAAACCAGCGACAACAAAATCTACTAAATATACATGAGGCTTTGTTAAAGGGGCAAAACGATAAAGTGTATTATTACTCAAAGAAAGAATTTGATATTACACCATTTGATTTGTTGACTAATTCTAGTACAATGACTGTAGCACTTCAATTTGTTAATAAACCTGAAGATGTAAATGTAATTTTTGATGAAATTTCAACAAAAGGAATGGAAGTTGAAAATTGTGCCTATTGTAGATATAGAATTTATGTAAAAGCATTATCTGAAATTGAATTAAATAATTATGAAGTTGCTATTAAATTATTAACTGAAACCAACAAAACGATTGATGACAATCAACTTAGAAAACCATTATTTTCAGCGTTAATACGTTCAAATAAAAATAAAAAGGTTGAAGAATTAATTTCAAAATTAGAACTATCTAAAGAATTAATAGATATTCAAGAACTATATTTATACATAGGGAAGGAATATTTATTAATAAATTTAAAAGATAAAGCTTCTATTTATTTCGATAAATTAATCAAATCTTATAATGTAGAGAAAAAGAATAAAAGTTTAGCTTTAGCCTATTTTTACAAGCAAGACTTCAAAAATGCTACTAAAGAACTTTTAAAAATTATAAAAAAGGACACTTTAAATGTTGATTTACTTTCCAAATTAGCAAGTTGTCAATTCAAAAACAATAATTTAGAAAAATCTGATGAAACACTTCAGAAAATAATAGCTCAGAAAGAAGCTTATCAATTTGGTGCGGTTGATTATGCATTGGCTCAATATTTTGCAATTACAGTTAATAATGATAAAGTGTTTGAATATTTGTTACAAGCAGTAGCTCAAGGATATAGATATACACCAACATCTTTTAAAAATGACCCAATTTTTGTGAATTATTTTAATGATAAACGTTTTGAGAAGGTATTAACTTTTTGGCACTAACTAATTAACTAACTAACTAATCAAATTAATTATATGGCTTTTCAAAATTCTCCCGAAGAAATAAAAACTTTAGAGTTTATAGGTAATGTTATTGGTCATGTTATTTGGCCATTTACAATGCTATTATTTTTATGGATTTTCAGGAAAAATATCTCTAAGGTAATGAATAAATTAAGTGGTATTGATGCTACAGCTACAGGACTATCATTAAAATTCGACCAACAAGTTGATGAGGCAATAGGAGATAATTTATTAGATCAACCTTCAGGATTAATAGCAAAATCAGCAATGAAGATTGGCGATCAAAAACATGACAATTTAGTCAATACTCCTTATCATCAAATGCTTAGTATTAGGGATGCTTTAAACCATAAAATTATTTTAAAATCACAAGAAAATAATATAGCAACCGCTCATAAATTGAGTATTGATCTTAAAGATGAATTATTGAAAGCTGAAGCTATTTCAAACCAACAGGCAAAATTATTTCAAACTTTACTTCAAATAACTAATTCAAATTTCACGAATATCACACAATCTCAAGTGAATAAGGTGCAATTATTATATCATAATTTAAAATTGTAAAATTTATGAAAAAATTAAAGAATGCTTATGCTCTTTTAATAGGCGTTAAAGATGATACACTAAATACTTTGATTGATGCACAATCTATTTATGATATATTAGTAGATGAAAATCTTGCGGGTTATGATCCAAACAATATTCTTTTTGTGAAAGGGGAAGAATCTACTAGAAAACATATTTTAGATGCATTTGATAAACTTCAACAAATGACGAATAAAGATTCTTCAGTTTTCCTATATTATACGGGTCATGGTGGTTATGAATATGGCGAGTATTTTATTCAGCCTTTTGGTATGAGTAATGAAAGTAAGAAGATATTTAAAGATACCTGGGTAAGTGCTTCTGATTTAAAAGAAGAATTAAATAAGTTAAAAACGAAGCGATTAATTTTCTTTTTAGATTGTTGCCATGCAGCCGGGATGGTACAAGGTTTTAATATGCATTCTAATAGTGAGGTTAAAAGTAAATCATCAATAATAGCAAAGAGTTCAGAAGTTGCGGACGGATTAGGTCAAAAAATTGATAATGAAAGAGGAGTAACAATAATCTCTTCTTGCACAGAAGATCAACGCTCATGGCAACTTCCAGGAGAAAATAGTCTTTTTACAAAATGTCTAGTAAATGCACTACAAGGTAAGCATAAAACAGATTTTAAAGATCCATATATACGAATGTTAGAAGTTTTAGCGTATATACAATCAGAAGTCCCAAAACAAGCAAAAGAGTATGAAGTTGAACAAAATCCATACGGAAACCTTCAACTTTACGATAATTTTACGCTTTGTTATGTTCCAAAAAAAATAAGAGAAAGGCTTTCTATTGAAAAATCAGAGTTACCTAATAGAGTAGCAAGTAAAGAGTTAAAGGAAGTAGTTACATCTTACAGAGAGCGTAAAAATGCAAATAATCTTTTATTATTTATACATGGTTTTTCTGGTGAGGCAGCTGATACATTTGGGATTATTCCTGAGTTATTGATAAATGATGAAAGAATGAATGGATGGGATATGAAGCCTTTGGGCTATTCGCAACATGTAAATCCTGAATTTGGAAAGGATATTTGGGGAGGAACAAAAGATATTGATAAAATCTCTGAATATTTGGTAAAATCATTTAAGTATAAATTTGATAAATATGATAGAATTGCTATTGTAGCTCATAGTTTAGGTGGTTTAATTGCCCAAAAAGCAATTTTAAATTCAGATGAAAAATTAAGAAGTAAACTTTCGCACCTTATTTTGTTAGGAAGTCCAAATAATGGAATTGCCCCAGGTATATTAGCAAACACTTTTAATAACAAATATCAGCAATTAAGTAGCGATGGAAACTATATAAAAACATTGCGAAATAATTGGGATACCACCTTTAAAAATAATTATCCATTTAAATTGAAAGTAGCAGCAGCAACCAATGATGAGTATGTAAGTATTGAATCCTGTTTAGAACCTTTTGAAGATAAATATTGTGAAATTATTGAAGGAAATCATCTCTCAATGGTTAAACCAATAGATGAATATAATGATTGTTATATGTTAATAATCAATACATTAACAAATAGTGAGTTTCATAATGAATATACAAATAAAGAGGAAATTAATTTAGCATTAGGAAAATATAATTCCGTTGTAAAAAAATTATTACCAAATGCAAATTCAATAGATTCCAATGGTTTAAAACAGCTTATTTTTGGATTAGAGGGCTTGGATAGGAGAGATGAAGCTTTACAAATTTTAATTAACCATCCATTAGCTAAAAATAGTTCAGATATATTTGGGCTAATAGCAGGAAGATATAAGAGATTATATTTGAATACCTTTTCTAAAGATGATGGAGATAAATCATTTGAATATTATAGTAAAGGATTAGAAATTGCTGTTAATGATAAGAATTTAGGTCAAATCTATTATCAAGCTATTAATCTTGCTTTTTTGAGTATTGTTAAAAACGATAATGAGAACGATATGAAAAAATATGCAAATCAAGCAATTGATGCAGCTAATGCTAGCGATGAAAATTTATGGAAATTAGCAACATTGGCAGAAGCAAATTTATATATTAGAAAATTTGACATATCAAAAGAATATTATGCAAAATCGGCTAAAATGGCTGGTTTAAGAGAAAAATTATCTATGCATACAAATGCTTATAAAGCATATACAACTTTAATGAGTATTGATAACCCAGAAGATGATTTTATAAAATTTTTACATACTAGTTTTTTGATGTAAATGACTGATTTTAAAATGATTTAGTTATTATCCTATAATAAAATTTACTATATTAGTAAATAATTACTACTGCTGCTACTAACTAAATATTTTTTATATGTATTCAATTATTTTATTGAAGGTTTTCCATGTGTTTTTTCAGTTCCATTTTATTTTTCCAATACTGCTAATTGATCCTATAGGAGGATTGGGAAATAGATTTGTTATTCTAGTAATTTCAGCATTTATAGCATATTTATCACGATTTATTTTAATTCGTTTTATGAATCGTTGGATGCTCTCAAAATCCTCTAAAGTTGATAAAACTATAGTAACGGAAGCTCTATCTCATGAAGTAATTAACACCCAAAAGCTTTCTTTTGAATCTCTAAACTCAGATGCAGATCTATCAAAAATAGCAACGCAGCGTAAAACATTGGTTGTACGTGCAAAAAAAATGATGAGATTACAATACATCACAGATATGCTTATTATATTGGTGTATTGTATTGTTGGAGTATTCGTATTTGAAGATTTTATTTTTGAATTTGAATTAGACTTACCATTTGCGCTACCATATATCTTATATTTACTCTTATATTTAATTTGGACAAATTTAGGATATCTAGGATACAGGCATCAATTTACAGCATATAAAGATGGTGTATTTGATGTAATTGCTCCTTTATGGAAATTTATTTTTGCAGTATTTCAAACCAAATGGAAGATTTTAATATCCATTGCAGTGCTATTAATAGCTTTAACAGCTGGTACATTTAGTTTTTTCGGTGAGTATTCCAATGGTATTCTATTACTAATTGCTATAGGATTTCATATTTATATGCTTTACCGTATAAATAGTAAAGGTAGGAGGCAACCTAATTTATCATTGCTAATTTTACGTGTATTTTTAATTGAGAAAACCTCTTTATTTACTTTTTCCAAGTTGGCTAAGTTCTGGAAACATTTTGGATCGTATTTTACAGTGGCAGACCCATCGTTTTATAAAGTATTTTGGAAGAGGAATTTTAAACATAGTTTTCCCATAGTTATGATACTCATATTTTTAGTTTATACCCAACTTGAAAATATGGGGGGACCATCACCATTTATTCCATTTATTTTTATAATGATTATTGGAGCTTTTGTGTTTATAATATGGAGTATTAGATCCATGAAGCGTGGTTTTGTAAAAAATGAAAGCGCATTGCAAAAGGAATTAGCTAGATTAAAACGGAAACCTGTAAAATTAAGTGGTACATTCAAAGAAACACCTATATCATGTTATGATAATACTTGGCAAATGACGGTAGAAACTTTGATAGAAACAGCAAGTGTTGTTTTAATGGATTTACGTGGGTTTTCTGAAAAGAATAAAGGATGTGAATTTGAGGTAAATCTATTGCTTAATAAGATAGTTTTAGATCGTATTCTTTTTATAGGTTATGAAGGTACGATTCCTTTAATTAAAAGTACTATTGAGCGTAAATTTGAAACGCTGGAATCCACTTCACCAAATAAAGACATCAAAAATGCTATTGCAACAATATTTGAGGTAAGAAATGAAAACAATAAGGAAACACAATATATTATGGATCTTTTGCTTAATAAAGCTGTGAATTGATTTAAATTTTACTCATAACCTGAGTTCTACATAAAGACTTCTTATTATTAGTCATTTATAAATTCTATAGTAAAAACGGGTGTCATTCCTGCGAAGGCAGGAATCTAAACGCATCCTATTTATGGATTCCTGCCTTCGCAGG